>JANMLE010000475.1:0-5391 GCA_031372385.1 Planctomycetota bacterium
TCGCCTGACGCCGGGCAAGTTCAGCGGCGGCTATGCCGTGACGCGCCGCAACCGCATCCGCAGCTTCACCAGCCCGCCGCTCTATCACGAAGGGACGATCTACTACAACACCAACGCCGGCTCGGTCGTCGCGCTCGATGCCATCTCGGGGCAGGTCAAGTGGCTGATGCGGTATCCGTATTACCCCGAGGTGCATGATTCGACCCGCGTGTTTGGCCGCGGCGGCGAAATGGTGCAGTACACCCGCGTCTATTTTCGCCCGCATTCGCCGATGTTCTGGTTCAACCATCGGCCGCTGATGATCGACGAACGGTTGATTGTCGCGACCGTCGATTCGCCGATGTTGATGGCGCTCGACCGCCGCACCGGCCGCGTGCAATGGGTGCATGAGAAGGCGAGCATCGCCATGTCGCACTTGCTGGGACAGACCCGGCAGGGATTGTTGGCGGTGGCGTATGCCGGCCGCGACAAGCAGATTGACGCCTACAAGTCGGTGCCTCCGCTGTATCTGCTCGATCCGGCCACCGGCAAGACCGAGTGGATGTCACCCGATGTCGTGATGCTCGACGATCAACCGGTGATGAAGAACTACGTCTACTACTCGCCGACGCTCCACACCGACCGGCCCAGCGCGTTGACTGCCGAACACGACTATTGCACCGCTGGCACAGGGGCGGCCACGGCTTGCATGGCCGAATCGGGGAGTGATTTGCTCAAGCCCAACAAGGCCCAGGTGGTGCCCCAAAAACTGCTCATCGAATGGGGCTTGTCCTTGGTGGAAGTCTTCGTGCCGTTGACGACCCAAGAGCCGGCGTCGGTCTGGGTTTCAATGAGGAACCTCCAAGCCCGCTCGACGGCCGGATGCGCGCTGGGCACGCCCGCCTCGGCCAGAGCGTAGAGCGCCAAGCCGGTGCCGAAGGCGTCGCTCTTGTCGGCCCACAGCCAACCCCAGCCGCCATCGGACTGCTGGGCCGCCAGAATCTTGTCACGCAGAGCTTCGACTACCTTCGGCTGGCCATATTTCTTTTCCACGAGCAGACGCATCGTGTACCACTCGCCGCTCACAGCCGGATCGCTGCCGTTGGGGGGCGTGTTCTTGATCCACGCCACGGCGTTGTCGCGGCTCTCGGTGGCCTTCTCGTTCGGTGGGTCGATCGTTGCCAAGCCAAGCACGCAGAGCATCGTGCTCACCTGGGTCGTTTCGCTGAGTGGTCGCTTCTGGCCGGGAAGCTGTCCACCCGGTTTCCAGAAGCCGTCCTTTTCTTGCTTGCTGATGATGAAGTCCCGCAGCGACTCGATCGATTTGACGGTCTCTTCGCCGGCGTCGGATCGATCGCGCGCCAGCAGCGACTGCGCCGCACCTTCAGCACCATGATCTTTCTTTTGGCTGAGCGACCAGGTCGTCCATCCGGCCAGCTTGTCCTTGTCGATGTTGAAGCCGCGTTCGCGGGCATCATGAAACGACCAGAGCATGTAGCCCGCGTAATGGCAGGAGAGGCACTTGCGATCCTTGATCCAGGCCATGCCGTCCTTCTCGATGTAAGGGATCGCCCGATCGGCGGCCTGCCGGGCTTGGACGGCCAGGGGGAGATCGGTCCGGATCAGTCGCTTCTTCTGCTGGGGTGGTGATTGACTCGAAGCGACGACCGCGGCTGCCGCTGGTTTCGGCAGGATGTGGAACTCGGTGAAGAGCGCGCGATGGTCGGTCTCCTGGGGCGGCTGGCCGGCAAACAGGCCGACCTTGTACGGACCGGGCCCAGGCACGTCGCGCTCGCCCAGCGTCTGCCACTCGTCCGTATCGTAATGTCGATACTGAGCGACGACTTTCTTGCCGACCACGGTCAAACGCAGGCAGATTTCTTCGTGCTCGTAAGGCTTCGACACCGGAGCGGGCTTGCCGTCTTTCTCCATAACCAAGATGACTGCGGACTTGTCGGACATTTCCTTGTTGAGCACCACGTAGTTGTCGCCATCAGCAAACAGCATCAGACCGGCGTGCTCGAATGGCGCGGTGGGTTGACTCTTGATCTGCACTTCAATGGCGAAATCCCCTTTGGTCCCCGGATCGCGCAGCAGCAGGTTGGGATGCTTCCGGCCGCCGCCAAAAAGTCCCTCGCCCACGGGGAGAACTTTCAGTTCCAGCGCCCCGTCGATCAATTGCCAACTGCCGGGGACTTCATCGATCCATGTCCAGCCAGCCGAAAGCGTGCCGGTGAACTTTTCTTCGAACAGCGGCGTCTCTTCGGCCAGGGCTGTCGCGCCGGAAATGGCCAGGATCCAACCGGCCAGCAAAACGATTCGGAATGATCGGGCGATTGGAAACATGGGAGGGTCTCGCGTGGACTAGAGTGATCAGGTGGGAATCTTACGAGTCGGTGGCTGCCGCTTCTCTGGGAAACCATCATTGACGTGACCGACAAAAGTCGCTTGGACAGGGGGAGTGAAGTCGCTCGTTGACGAGATCAAGACGACCTGCGAGCGCGGCGTGAAACTGACCCGCGCCGCCCTGCGTCCCATCAACGACAGACTCCGACGCGACTCAGTTCCACCCAAATGGAGCCTCGTCATCTCACCCAGCACTGGGTTGGTTATTTGCGAGCGGCTGCCTGATCCGGATTACTGCGAAACTCTGGCAACGTTCCAAACGCGCGCCGTCTTGTCCGCACCGGCGGCAGCGATCGAGTCGCCCTCCGGCGAAAACGCGACCGACATGATTTCGCCGGTGTGCTGGTGACGCGCGATCGGGTTGCCGGTGGCAACGTCGCGAATCCTGATCGTGCCGCTCCGGTTCCAGTCCCCTTCGGTGGTCGCGAATTGTTTGCCGTCCGGAGAGAACGCAACAGCACACATGTCGCCGTGGCCGGAGAGGGACAGCCGCTCCTGCCAATCCGTCGTGGTCCAGAGCTTCACTTTGCCATAGCGAAGCCCGGCGGCGAGATGTGCGCCGTCCCTCGAAACGGCGATCGAGCGGACTTCGGCATTCGTCGCCTCGATCGAATGAATGGGCATCGCCGATTTGGTGGACCAGATCTTGATGGTGCCATCGGAACTGGCGGAGGCGAGCCAGCCTCCAGCGGGGTGGTATGCGAGGGCGTTGACCCACGACTTGTGTCCGGTCAGCGTCGTCTTCAGTCCGCCGGAAGAGACGTTCCAGAGTTTGATCGTTTGATCGATGCCGGCCGTCGCGAGGGTTGTCTTATCGGGACTGAAGGCGACCGACATCACCGCCCCTTTGTGGCCGACGAGCCGATGCAAAAGCTTGCCGCTGGCCGCGTCCCAAATGGCGGCCGTGTGGTCGTAGCTGCCGGTCGCAAGCCGCTTGCCATCCGGATGAAACTGAACCGCAGCGACGTCGTCGTCATGGCCCTTGAAGGTCATCAACTCGCGTGATGTCTTGACGTCGAACGCGCGGGCCGTCTTGTCCGCGCGGGCGGTGGCGATGCGGTCGCCGTTGAGACTGTAGGCGACTGCGGCGACCCAGCCGGGCAAGACGAGCGACAGTCGCGGCGAATGCTCGCGCGTCTTGACGACCGGCATCAGATGACCCCACGACAACAGATGCGGATCGCGTGGCAGCGGATCGACCGGCTTGAGAATTCCCGCCATGACAAGAGTGCCGACTTGGAAATAGATCGCGTCGGCGTCGGACGTGGAACCGGGGAAGTGGCCGAAGCCGCCATCAGGATTCCGGCACGACACGGCCCACGCGGCGGCACGGCGGACCGCCGCCTGAGACTCGGGCGAATCGTGAGTCTCATGAACCAGCGTGAACACGGCGTCGAACGTCGCGTGGCGATCCCGGGCGGGCATGTTGAGAAACCAGCCGCCGTTCGCGTTCTGATCGCGCAGCACGCGCGCGACCATCTCCTTCGAACGCGGCGTCTCCTCGCCAACGAGTCGGTAGTAATGCGATGCGTGAAACGTCGCCGCAACGTGGTCATTGGTGTAACCGGTCTCATCCTGAACCATCAGCGCGCGGATGCCCAAGTCGGCCCGTTCCGGGATCGGCCGGCCGGTACACAAATAGGCGAGCGGGAAGAAGCTCGTGGAATACGCCGGCAACTGCTTGTAGTCCTCTTTCAAGATCGCCTCAAAGACCGGCAACGGATCGTGACGCGGCTTGAGTCCAAGCGCGTGCAGCGCGACCAGCCCCTGCGTCGTGTTGTACGTGCGCCCCTCGGGAGACTCGGGATTCACCGTGCCGGCGACGTTGAAGAAGTCGCCGTTGGGCTTCTGCCGCGAATGCAGGAACTCGGCGGTCTTCGCTTCATGGGGCAGCGTCCATCCGAACGTCTTGTGCATGGTCACGGCGTACGTCACGGCGGCGAGATCGCTGTAGGCGGAGTCCGACATGCCACGGTAGGTGGGATCGACGCCGGGCTGAAACGAACCGTCCGGCCGCGCGGTCTTCTTGTAGAACTCTTGCAGCCCGCTCAGGATCTCGGTGGCCGTGGGTAACGGTGATTTCGGCGCAGCGGGCTCGGTTTTCGCCGGCTGATCAGCGTCGGTCAAGTTGGCGGTTGCAACGACGATGAGGAAGGCGATGAGGATAAGGAATGGTCGCATCATGTTGAAATCTCCTTGCGAGGTCGGCAATGTCCCCACAGAGCCCAATGTGTCCCAGATGATGCCTTCACGGGTCCGCAACGTAAACTCACAAAGTCTTCGCCACGAGTGTCCGCGGTTGTGGACGGCCCGCGAATCGTCTCGGTATACTCCCGACCGTCCGTGTTCAACCCGTCGCAGTTCCCGGTTCAGACCCGTTCTCTTGTGGAAACCGAGGTGAAGCCATGGCTCTTTATGAAATTGAGACGAACGCACACATCATGATCGCTTGGGCCGACAGCCAGGCCGCGGCCGAAGCGATCACTCGCGAAAACTATCCCGAAGAGGAAGTGAAGCGAGTCGCCAAACGCCCGCGCGACGTCTGGGTGATCTCCAAGCGAATGCTCGGTATCGAAGGGGCCGTCAAGCCCTGTGACAAGGCCCGCGATTGCCTCAGCCGCGCCCGCGGCGACAAACTGCACGCCATTCGACTCTACATGCAGGACACCGGCGCCGACCTGCACGAAGCCCAGCGAGCCGTCGAAACGAACATGTCGCTCGGCTGGTAGCTTCATCGTCGCGGAGAGCCGAGATTCGTCTCTCATCGCGGATTCTCGATCCGCCGGGATGCGCCCGCGATTCATCGTTTGAAGGGACTTCACCACGCTCGCCGGATCACCACGACCGGCGAGCGTGTCACTTTGGAACGTAGCTGTCTATTTTCCCGCAGCGTGTTGAGTCGAGTCATGAGGTGTTGGGGATGGGGGGCGGTGCATTGGGTTGTTGGAGTTGGGCGAGTTCTGGTTGGAAGCGGGAGCGGCCGGATTCCCACCAGCGGGTGACTTC
>JANMLE010000478.1:0-4970 GCA_031372385.1 Planctomycetota bacterium
TTCGGTCCAGTCCACGACGCCGCTGCCGACCGCCGCCTCCTGCCCGCCGCCGTCGAAGCCCTTGAAGCCATCCCGCAACTGGACGTGCATCGTCACCGCGTGCAGCAGTCGCAGGGCTTCAGTGTTGGAGCGACCGGTCAACGCAAAGTGGGCGGGATCGTATTCGATCCCCATCGGGCCGGACTTCACTTCTGCGGTCAGCGCCAGCAGTTCCTCGGGCGAGTCGTTGGTCGGTGTGATGCACAGGACGGTGCCGATCCGGTTGGCGTGGCTTGCCAGATCGTTCAGGATTTCGACCAGCAACCGCCGCGATTTGGACTCGCTGTCCTCGGGGATCTTGCCGACCTTGCAGCAGAGTGTTTTGGCCTTCAGCGAGTAGGCGAACGTCATGGCCTCGCGCAGTTCATTGACGCGCCGGTCGATCTCGTGTTCCTCGGTCAGCGGACGCGACAGCGGGTACGACGCGCCGGAGACCGTCAGGTTGAGCTCACCGACCCGGTGCAGAAACTGCTTGCGCCCGGTGTCGGTCAACGCAGTCGAAACGACCTCGTTCCGCAGGTCGAACTGCACCCCCCGCACGGAGAGATCGGCGGCGGACTTCAACGAGTCCATCAGGGGCTGGCGAAAACAGCGGGTGGCGACGGCAAGTCGAAATTGATGCATGGTGGGACGGACGATCGGAGGCTCAGCATGATTCGAACAAGAAACGCGGTCGCATTGTGAACCGCTGCTCCCCGGAGAGCAAGGCGGTCCCTCGGCACTGAACAACATGCATGTGCGAGTCGCCGCTGAAACGAGTGGCTCATGCCTGGGCGGCGCGGAGCACGATTCATCCAGGGCTGTCGTCGCCATCACCAAAGGCCAGCGCTTCGATGTGATGTTCGGCTTGGAAGGCGTCTTTCCAAGCCACGGCATCGGCCGAGCGCAGGATGCGGCCGCGCCAGTGCGCGCCGATGAACTGACCCTGGCCGAACACGGCGATGAGCGGCGCGTTCGTGTTGGGCTGCCTGTCCCACTTCCGGCCGTCGGGCGAAACATACGTCGCCCCCTGGCCGACGGCGACGAACCGCTCGCCGGTCCAGAGCACCGAGTTGATGTGCTCACCCTCTTCCCCCGCGAGCCGCTCGGACCACGTCACGCCGTCTTCGCTGTTCATCCGCAGGCCATGCAGTCCGACGCCCACGAACAGGCCGCTTCCGAACGTGACGTCGATCAGCGTGTCGATCGCTTTGACGTTCGGCGCGTCGGTCCACTCCTTGCCGTCCTTCGACGCCGCACGCCGACCGCGATCGCCGACGGCCACGAAGCGCTCGTTGCCAAAGCAGACGCGCCGCAGCATGTTCCTGCCGGCGATCGGCGTGAGGTCGCCCCACGTCTGGCCGTCTTCCGAAGTCATGATGAACGGCTTGGAATCACCCACCGAACCGGGGTCGCCCCCGAGTCCGAAAAACATCCCCTTGCCGAAGCCGAGCCCGCGCAGATAGCTGACATACTTGGCGTCCCGCGAGCTCGTCTGCCACGCGACCCCATCCACCGTCGAGGCCATGAGGTTCGCTCCGCCAAACGACCCGACGGCGGCGAAGCGCCCGTTGCCGAAGCTCACCGCGCGATAGGTCTCCCCCTCTTTGCCGGTCTGCGGATGAGTCCATTCCTTCCCATCGACGGAGACCATCCGCAAGCCGCGATGTCCGATGGCGACGAAGAGACCGGACGTTTGGGGATCGGGCATGACTTGGATGACTCTGTTGCGTTGTCGGAAGTTGGCGTGATGGAAGTCGCTCATTCATTCGCCGCGACTCGCTTGATGATCGCAGCCCAGATCTCAGTGAGCCCAAAGTGCTCGACCCAGTGCTCGATGTAGCCCCGATCGATTCGGGCACCTTGCACGGCGAGAATTCCGGCGGAATCGACCAGATGCTTTTCGGAGCCGCCCTCTTGGTGATACTTCATCTTGCTGATGATGATGTCCTCCGGGCTGGCCGAATAACCCGGCAAGCCGGGTGTCAGTTGAACGCGGCAGCGGCGCAGCAACTGTGTGCGGGACCATTCGTCGCGGCCCAGGATCATGAAGTCCACCTTGTTGCCGGTCGTGGGATGAATCACGTTGAACTGTTTGCCGTGTCGAATCGCCTCCCGGGCCGCGGCGGAACTGACGTAGAACTCGGGATAGGGAAACGCCCCGCACAGTTCATCGACCCGCGACTCGGCAAGCTGCACGACGATGTCGATATCCAATGTCATCCGCGGATTGCCCAATGCGCCGGCGGCAATGGAACCGCAGACCATGTAAGGGATCTGGAGCTGCTCCAACACGCCGATCGTAAACCGGAGGACATCACCTTGCGTGAGTAGCGGCATCCAGCATTCTCCGGGCGACTTCACGATGGACGTCCTCTTCCTTCATCTTCGGATCGTCGGTCAGCAGCCGCCCGGCGATGAGAGCACGCATGGTTTGATTGGCGTCGAGCATCATGGCCACACGCTGAGTCGGAGTTTTCTGACGCAGGAGTTCGACCATCTGCGGTTCGATCAGTTCGATCTTTCGCCAATCGATTGGCGGACGTTGAGATTCTGTCAGTGGCATGCTGCCCGTCCTGATTCTTCGGCGCTGTGCCGACGTTTCTGACGAGCTTCGGCAATCGAATCAGTGGGTTGCATTTCAGACGTTTCCGACAAAAGTCGATGTGGCGTGGGCTTCAGCCCACGTTTCCCGGGAAATAACGCATCCGTGTGGGCTAAAGCCCACACTACGGAGACTTTTGTCGGAAACGTCATTTCAGTCTCCTTGATGGCCGCGTTGCCGCAGCATACCGCCGTTTGCACAAGAACGACCGCCTCAAACCAGCCCCGGCAACCGCCCGTTCAAATCACCGGCGAAGCGCGACGTTTGGCTGTCGCCGAAGGATGTCGTCGGGACGCCGAACAGATTCAGCAGCTCAACGTACAAGTTGGACATCGGGGCTTTCTTGTCGAACGCCAGATGCCGGCCGGTCTGCAACGCGCCGCCCGCTTTGCCGGCGAGCACCACCGGGTAATCGTCGCGGCCGTGGCCTCCGTCGGCCATGTACGATGTGAAGAGCAGCAGCGTATTGTCGAGCAGCGAGCCGCCCCCCTCGTCGATGTCGCGCAGCTTGCGAACGGTCTCGGCGAAGAGTTGCGTGTACCAGGCGTGAATCTGGCGACAGGCTTCGCGCGCGATCGGATCGGCATCCTCGGGGCGCGAGGCGTTGCCCTGATGTTCCAGCGTGTGGCAATGCCGCTCGTAACCGACCGTGACGACGCCGGGGAACATGCTCTCGTCGCTGCCAGCCGCGACCGTGACGACGCGTGTCGTGTCGGTCTGAAAGGCGAGCACCTGCATGTCGGCCAACAATCGGATGTAGTCCGCGTGCCGCGACGGGTCTTGATCGGTCGGCCGGGTGATCTCCCAAATCGGCGTCCCCAACTTCGGGAGTGAATCTGGCAGCTTGAGCTTCGACGAGCCGGGGCTGGCCGAGTCGAGCGCGTCCTGCTTCTGTCGCGCCTCAATGAACGCGATCCGCTTCTCGACGGACCGGACCGAGTCCAAGTATTGATCGAGCTTCTGCTGATCGCCGCGCCCCAAACCACGCCGCAGATCATTCGCCTGACCGAGCACGAGGTCGAGCACACTGCGGTCGAGTGAATCGTTACTCGGAGCGGTCACAGTCTCGACGGAGCCAGCGTCAGCGCGGCGTTTCCAATTCGGCACGACCGGCTGCCGCCCGCGAAACATGCGATCGAAGATCAGCCGCGGATTTCCCTCATACGGCACGACCGTGTCTCGCGAGCGGAACGAGTAATTCTTCTCGCCGCCATTCAGCCCAATCTCCAGCGACGGCAGCAACGTCTCCCTGCCGAGCACTCGCGCCGCGGCCTGATCGACAGAGACATCGGCAAACAGCTTGCCCCCTTCTTTCTTGACGGAACTCGCCCCGGTCAGATGCAGCAGCGAACAATGCTCGTGAGCATTGAGGTTGTCCGACCGCCCCGCATGACACAGCCCGCTGATCACCGTGATGTCGTCCTTCGCGAATTCGAGCGGACGCAAGATCGACGGCAACTTCGCCAGCGGCCCCGCCTCCTGCGGCTTCCACGATTCGAGCACCGTCCCACCCGTGACGGTGAAGATGCCGAGCCGCAGCGGCGGCTTCGCAATTGCTGTGACAGCGGCGGCCGAAGCCACTCGCGCGGGAAACAGCGTTTCGAAGAACGGCAGCGACAACATCGCTCCCGTGTTGCGGAGCATGGTGCGACGGGAGATGTGTGCGCGTTGCATGTTTTCTTTCATTCGTTTCGTCACTGTCGAAGATTCGACAAACCAACAGTCGCACATGTTAGGCGTCTGCCGACTCCGCCGGGAGTGGCCTCCGAACAAACCTCGAACGCTCCTCCTCCGCCACGACATGCGTCAGCTTCTTTCTGTTGCAGGCACCGATGACGGCGAAGTTGGACCGAGCCTCGCGCAGGGACATCTTATTGCAGAGCGAACGCTCGTCCAAACGGTTACCGACGAAGGCGTCGTCTTCCCAGAAGCAGACTGGGCAGATCAGGCTCATGCCACGCTCGGGAAGCGTGACGTACCCACAGCAGGGACACTGCTCGCGCGCAGTCGGGTCTTTCGGTTCGTACCAGGGCATGAGCCACCCCAAAAAAAGGTTTACTTCGTCTGGCTCGCGTGACCGAGCCGCCGGTATTGAAACGGATAACTCTTCACGACCTCCATCACCAGCGTCGAGAAGCGATAGTCGTCGGCCTTCAGTTGTGTGGCGATCTGGCGGACGGGGCAATCGTCGCAGTCTTCGAGTTCACGGCCGAGGGCGTAGGTCAGCAGTTGTTCGGTGAGGTTGCGGGCGAAGTCTTCCTTCCGCGCGAGGATGACGCGCTTCAGGTCGGCGGCGCCGTTCAGCTTTTCTCCGGTCGGTAGTTCGCCGGTGACGTCCAGCGGTTGC
>JANMLE010000479.1:0-5194 GCA_031372385.1 Planctomycetota bacterium
CTTGGTGCGTTTGGATCAGCTCAGTTCGTCGTATCTGGTCATCTTGGGGCTGCTGCTGGTTGTGATCGCGGCCGGATTCTTGTTTCGCATTGGCCTGATCGGTTGGGCTCTGGCCGTTTTTGCCAGCGGCGTGCGGAACAGTGTGCGGCACGGATTCCATCTCTGGCAGCGACTCTTCGCGTGGGCTTCGTGGCCAACATTTCTGAGCCTCGTGTTAACGTCGCTGTTGGTCGGCTGGTGGGTGTCCCGACATCTTCCGGCCGTGACCGTCGTTTGTGCCCTCCTCCCGTTATTCATGGGAGTCACGGCGTGCCTCGCGTACATGTTCATTGATCTGGAACGGTATGCCGTCTCGCGCGGCTACAAGTCGGTCCACAATCCGTTGCAGGGCCAGGAACTGGCGGTGAACCTGGTTCGTCACGGTCAGGCGGTGGGGGTTCCGTTGCTGGTCACAGCGACGGTGGGAATGATCGGCGGCTTCGCTCTGCTGAACCTTGGTTTGTACGAGACGATCGGCAGAGACTGGTACATCGTGAAGGACGGCCAGGGCGATCCCACCTACGTTGATTTTGTCGCGAACGCGCTGATTGTGTTGTTGAGGATTGTCGATGTTTTGGATTTCGCCAAGGCGAGTCACCTACTGGAGGTCTCTTACGTCCGCCAAGCCGCGTGGCCCGCATCGACCTTACTGACGGTGTTCCGGATGTTCTTCACTCTGGTGTTGCTGCAGCAAATCTTCGCATCGTTTCGTCAGGGGCAGGTTCTTTCGGAGACCATCACCGACTTGTGGAACCCCCACGAGCCGATTCATGAGCGGGCGTGCCATGCTCTGCCCCAATACGGTGCGGGTGCCATCTCACCGCTGCTGATTTCACTCGGCAGCGTCACTTCGCTGACGAAAGAGCAGCGAGCACGCCTCCCCGTGATCTTCGCTGATGCCGGACCGGCAGCGATCCCCGCCTTGGTACGTCACCTGCACGACAAGCACGATCATGTGCGAGCCATTGCCGCGGCAGCACTGGGCCTTCTTCGCGTTCGCGGAACGATTGTATTACTCGTCCCACTCAGTCGAGATTCCAGCGACATCGTGCGGCAGAGCCTGATCGAGGCCCTCGGGATCATCGCCAGCCCCGGTTCCGGCCCCGCAGACACAACGTCCGCTTTTGTCTCGACCCGACATCGGTTATTGCGGTCGCTTCGACATCCGTTGCTGAGATCACTCAGACACCGGTTGTTGCGGTCGCTGAAATGGAGAGTGCCGTTTGTTCCCGTGTCCTCCATGGAACCCGTGGAACTTGCCGTGCAGACGCTTCAGGCCGCGTTGACCGATAGTTCGTTGTCGGTTCGCGCCCAGGCGGCTCGGGCGCTCGGACGAATTGGACCAAACGCGGCGGTTGCGGCTCCCAGCTTGATCGCGCTGCTCAAGGACGAAGATGAAACCGTGCGTCAGGAAGCGATCGAAGCCGTGGGAAAGGTGGGAGGTCCAACTGCCGTCATTGTCGAGGCACTCGTGGACGTGTTGCAGGATGCCAGTCCGTTGTTGAGAGTCGCGGCAGCGCGGGGGTTGGGAGCGATGGGCGAGGCCGCATCCGATGCGTTTTCCGCTCTTGCGCCGCTGCTGCAGGACCGCGACGATGCCGTCCGAGATGCCGCCGCCGAGGCGATCGGTCAGATCGGACACCTCAATGACAAAGCCACGGATGGGTTGGTTGAGGGGCTGGCCAGCCCGGATAGTGTCGTCCGAGCTCAGACGGCGGAAGCACTAGGAACGATCGGCGAAACGGCGCAGGAGACGGCTCCGGCATTGGTCGAGGCGCTCACCGATCAGAACGACGCGGTGCGGGCGAAGGCTGTGGAGGCACTCGGAAAGATCGGCGAGGCCGTCGGTCACGTTTCCGTCATCGGTTTGGTCCGCGCGCTGCGAGACCAGGACAACGTGGTCAGTTCTCTCGCCGCGGAAGCCTTGGGGGAAATGGGTGAGTCGGCGCAGATCGCAATCCCATCGCTGGTCCATTCCTTGCAACATATCAACGCGGATGTGCGTGCCAGCGCGGCGAAATCGCTTGGCAAACTCGGCGTGGATGATGAGGGAACAGTGAACGCTTTGGAAGTGGCCTGCCGCGATGATGATGCCAACGTGCGATGCCAGGCCATTCGAGCACTCAGCGTGATTGACGAGCCCACCCCCGTCACAAAGCAGATCGTTCTCGCGGGGCTGAACGACACGGACTCACAGGTCCGAACGGCCGCCGTGGACGCGCTGGGCCGATGGGGAAATCTCGATGAAGGGTCGGTGAATCTCTTGTTGTCATTGCTGGAAGATCCGAATGAACTGGTCCGCGCGCACGTGACGACGGTCCTGCCCTGGGTGGCGGGAGCGACTTCGGCCGTCATCGAGGGATTATGCCGACGATTGCGTGACGACTCCGATCTCGTGCAGGCCCAGGCCGCACAGGCCTTGGGTGAACTGGGATCTGCTGCCGCCACTGCGGGTGAGACGTTGCTGCACGCCGCGCAGACGGGCGAAGCCAGCGTGCGCGAGCGGGCCAGGCAGGCCATCGTGTTGATTCGGCCTTCCGAGACTTTGGCATCCAGGGACGAAGCCGCACTCGAGCCGGGCTTGATCGACGCGCTGCGCGAGATCGAAAATCAAACCCAGACGATTTCAGAAGAAATGCCTCTGGACGGCATCCCGATCCTGGTGACCAGCGTGGTTCTTTCCGAGAGCGGCGAACAGATCGATGAGGCGTTGGCGCTCGCGATCATTCTTCCCACCGACGTTCGCGACGCTATTCAAGAACAGCAAGAACAGAACGAGGCCGCCTATTCAGACGACACGAATGTTGGCAAATGACCCTGCCGACGGCAGGGGTGGCCCGTTTGGGGAGATCAAAGGGGTCAGGGAAGATCAAAGGGGTCAAGGGGAGATCAAAGGGGTCAGGAGTCGTAAATTGATCTTCAACGGCGGTAGGTGGCTGTCGGCGGGATGCAGGCGGACCTGGTTGGGTTGCGGAAGCTGGAAGGGGCAATCGTTGGCAGCGACGCGTATTCGCTGGAGGAATAGTTCTCGGGATGTCGAAGATGCGACCCACCACCGATTCGGCGCTGGGGCCGCCTCCCGCGTTCATGCTGGGTATGGACACGGCCATCGATTTCGCGCCGAGGATTCCCACCGCACGCTTCACACCAGAATGATCGAGCGGGCAACACGCTATCGCGTGCCCGTTGAGAAATGCAAACGAGCGTGTCACCGGCGGCAAGGCCATCGCCATTGTCGCGTTGAAGTCGCCCGAGCGAAGCAAAGATCAGGAACGGGGACTGAAAGCGGCGGGCCGTGGCCTTGGGCCGCGGCGGGGCCATCGGGAAATTGAAGATGGATCGTCTGTGACGCCGAGCCGCGCCCGTGAGGACGCGGGATTTCGGCCACATCGTCCGCTTCCTCACGGGCGCGGCTCGAATAGACTTCATCCCATCTTGAAAAAGGCGATGGCTCTGGCCGGATCGCGGACTCGTTCACTGCGAGCGCCGCACCGACCATGTTTCGTGTTTGACAGTCGCCTTGGCGACGGTGAAGGGTGGCCGATTGCCGAACTGATCGGCGACTTGGGACGCGCGTGTAGGATCGAGTCTTGCCGCGTGCGCGTGCAGCAGGTAGCGGAGCACGAGCGGCTGCGTTTTGGTGGTGATGATCGGCTCGGCGAAGCAGGTCGAGGCGCCCATCCAGCCGTCTTCGCGCACGTGCCAGTGAGTCGGTGAGCCGGGGTTGGCGGGATGGTCGACGCACGTGATCCCCTCGATCTTGTCGCCGGGGACCGGGCCGCTGTAGTCCATCCAGCGGGCGCGGTTGCCGAAGATGGCCGATTCACCGACTCGGCCTTCGCTGTCGGAAAGCTGCCCGCCGCCGAAGTGGGCTGACAGACTCTTCGCGACGCGCACCGCCAGGAAGCCGAAGTTGGTCTTGCCGAATTCGAGCATGTCTCCGGTCGGTCGGAACGTGGACTGGAGTTCCACCAGGGTTTCGGCCGCCGCTTCGGAACCCGGTGCGCCGCCCGGTCGGACCGCAACGATCAATTCCTGTTCGAGCAGTTCCTTGGGATCGTGTCCGTCGAACCAGCCGAGCTTCACCGCCATCACCGCTTCGTCGTCGCCGTCGACGTAGGCCAGCCATTCCTTTTGCCGAATCCGGGGAGGCAGGTTGTTCGCCCAGAAGTCGATTCCCAACACTTTGTGATGCGCGAACCAGACCGACTGGTGGTGGTCATGGTTGGGCGCGCCCGGATGTCCCATGCGAGTCAGGCTGGTGCCCGATGGTCCGTTCAACGGGAAAAAGTACGGACGCGGGTAGTCGGCTCCGAAGTGCCAGCGCAGCCGCTCGCGGCCGTCGATCACGAATGAAACCTGATGATCCGGCAACGGCACGATCAGACAACGCGGAATCTGGTGCGGCATCGGAAAGCTCCTTGGGGGGCAGGGGGGAAGAGTGAAGGAGGAAGGAGGAACGCTGTTGGGCTTTTTCGATGGCACCTGGACCGAAGCACTCGCGCCGACTAATCGATTCAGATTGACAATTTCAATTTGTCGTGGAATCATCCCCGTCCGCAACGGATTCGGTGTTCACCGCTTTTTCCAGACTCGTTCGCACAATTCACGCCGTCACTCGTTGCGATGTTGCCGTGGTTCCATCATTCCATTTTCGGAGACAAGCCATGCATTCAGCCCCGTGTCGTCGGCGAAGAGTGTCACAAGCGTGGAGGCGGCCGGGTGGGGGATTCACCCTGATCGAGCTCCTGGTCGTGATCGCCATCATCGCCGTGTTGATCGCACTGCTGCTGCCGGCGGTGCAGCAGGCCCGTGAAGCGGCGCGGCGGACGCAGTGCAAGAACAACATGAAACAACTCGGTCTGGCAATCCACAACTACGCCGATGTCTTCGGAATGTTTCCGATTTCGCAACGGGACAAGGGGAGCCAGTTGGTCGGCCTGCTGCCGTATCTCGATCAGGCAGCACTCTTCAACAAGATTGACTTCAACGGGACCGTCCGCGACCAGAACATCAACGGCAAGATCGTCGACGCCTATGTGATTCCGGGAACGCAGTGCCCCAGCGACCCGGCGAGTCCGCTGTCGCCGAGCGGTCGTGCCAGTTCCAATTACTCGTTCTCAATGGGAGCCCAATGGGTTCAGGCGACCAACGG
>JANMLE010000482.1:0-1885 GCA_031372385.1 Planctomycetota bacterium
GACTCCGTACTTCGCCGCACGGACCAGATTACGAAGCAGCGGTTCCTGGTCCGTACCGATCAGATCCCACGGCCGGGCACCGCCCAGTTGATCGTTGGGAGCATCCAGCCACTCGTCCGCATTCAACAGCAGATCGCGAATCTCCTCTTCGAGATTCGCCTTCTCATCGGGGAGAAGCTGGTGGACGGGAACCAACGTCATGACGGAAGACATGGGGATTCACTCCTTCGTGTTCTGGACGACGGTCGGCTTCGCAGGACAGCCGACCCAACTACTTAATCCATCTCATGGTGTCAAAAGCTTTGCCGCTTCTGCTGCTGCCTCTGTGCCGGGATGTTTCTCGACTACCTCTTTCAATCGGCGTTGTGCAGCATCGGGCGATTTGGACAAGAGGGACTTGGCGAGCGAGAGTTTTGACGCAGCGGCCTTCTCTTGCGCTGGTGTCGGCTTCGACGGTGTCTCTGGCGGTGCGTCCGGTTCTGATTTGTCAACTGGCTTGGCAGACTCGGGGCTGCCCGCATCGTTGGGCTTGATTGATTCGGGAATTGGCAGTTCTGGTTTCTCTGGAGGGGCGTCGACTGGATTGGTTGTCTTCTCAGGTAGTTCACGTTTGGGCTTGGCAGCTTCTGCCGCGGCTTTCTCCTGAAGCCGTCGCTCGGTTGCTTCGCGTTCTTTGTTCATCGCATCAGCACCGACGCCAAAGATCGCGACACAGCCGCCACAGAACAGCATCATCGCCAAGGCGGGCACAACAATGCACGCGAAGACTAAGCCATTATCACGCCGATTGTGGCCCTGAATCCGTCACCAGTGCTTGCCATGATGTCCCCTTTAGGTCCAGAGCCATGTTTGTATTACGCGTGAATCAAATCACGCTGAACATGGACTGTCAATTCGTGGTAAGTTGCTCTCGATTGCGATGCCGCGGCGGGGTATCCGGGGCTGGAGTCGCCTTGGACGAAGCCCCAGGGTTTCGCGAAACGATCCAACCCCGGCCACCCGACCGCCTACTGTAGTCCCGTCGCTCCGCCGACGGGACGGCTTGTCGGCGGGGCGACAAGACTACAGTACACGCTCGTCACTCGCACAGCGAGGAACACCTCACCCTAGCCCTCTCCCCGCAAGGCCGGGGCGAGGGGAGGACGATCGGCTGCGCCGCTCTCGTTCTGAGTCGGTCTCTTCATTCCTGTGATGCATGGTCTGTCGTTCACGCCTCGCCGCGTGCCCGTTTCACTAGTGAGCGGTATTCCTTGCGGACGGCTTTGTGCAGCAGACTGGCGAAGCGATGGTCGAGGTTGCGGGCGACGATCAGTTCCACGACATCGGCCCAGTCGCGGTAGCTGCGGTGGATGTCGCCGAGGCCACAAGCCAGCTTGATCTCAATCAGCTTCGAGAGAGTGATGACCGACAATCCCTCCACTTCGATGACGACCTAAGGGACGGACGGGTCCGGCAGCAGAACGCCCAGCGAACTGTCGCTGCTCGCCGGTTCGAGCGCGATCAGGCACTGAACCGGCACGCGCTCGGCATCGCGGAACTCGCGCGCGGTCTCGTCTCCCACGAACCCGACCTGTTCGAGCGACCGTCGCACGGCGGGCTGATCCTCGCGCCGAATCAGGACATCGACATCGGCCGTCGTGCGGCGATACCCGTGCAACGCAACGGCCACTCCGCCGACGATGGCATGGGCCAGACCGTTTCGATGCAAAGCCTCGTGACAACGCTGCGCGGCGTCCCACAGCGGACCGGTTCCCAGCACGGTGAATGCCCTTTCGGTGGAGTCGGTGATGGTTGCGGCAGAGATCACGGTTGGCATCCTCAAACACGGCTCCAATTCTCGTCCCCGCGCCACGTTTTGCGCGGGCGGAGGGACAGCGACGGGTTC
>JANMLE010000487.1:0-1198 GCA_031372385.1 Planctomycetota bacterium
CGCTGACCGTCGTCGCACGGCAGTGATTCGTCAAACTCGATCGTCTGCCCGTGAACGCGGCCATTCAAATAGACGGTGGTTGCCATTGGCCCTCCTCTTCGATCATCACTCTACACCTACAGCGCTGACTTGGGTGTTTCGGAGCTGAAAACCAACAAGACTTCATTAGCCCGGAGGGCGGCAGATGGTAGCCCACGGCGCGAGCCGTGGGGAATGTCAACAGGCTCCCACAGCCCGGAGGGCGACACATCGAGGGAAGTTCAACGGTCGGTCAAAGTGTCGCCCTCCGGGCTAAATGCGGTCCCTCTGCCACTGCACCCACGGCTCGTGCCGTGGGCTACCATCTGTCGCCCTCCGGGCTGAAAAGACAGCAAACACAGCCACTTCGGCTGTGGGGTTAGCGCTGTCGGTCTACCGGCCGTGATTCCTGTTGCCGAGACGAGTCGTCACTTCGACCGCTGCCGTTGACGGTACATCTCGCGGAAACTCTGCTTTGGCATCGGGGGCAGTTCGCGCTGCTTGCCCCATGCGTTCAGGCGGTTGTAGACCATGAAGCGCGGCAGCTTCGGGAGCAGCCAGCGGCCGACTCGTCCGGCCGTGGTGAACAGCCAGGTGCTGCCGAGCAGGACGCGGGCGAACTTCATGCTCAGCCGTTTGCTCCACGGCAGCAGACCGCGGACGGCGATCTCTTTGCGCCAGGTCAGCAGTTGCGTGTGCAGGTCGATCTTGACCGGACAGACATCGCTGCACGAACCGCACAGGCTGCAGGCGTAGGGGAGACTCTTGTGAGTCTTCGCGTCGCGCGACGGAGCCAGGATCGAACCGATCGGGCCGGGGATCGTGGTCTCGTAACTGTGTCCCCCGCTGCGGCGGTAGACCGGGCAGGTGTTCATGCAGGCTCCGCAGCGGATGCAGTTCAGTGAGCGGCGGAAATCGGGCGAGCCGAGAATGTCGGTGCGGCCGTTGTCGACCAGCACGATGTGCATTTCGCCCCCGGCAATCGGTCCGTGGAAGTGCGACGAATACGTGGTGATCGGCTGCCCCGTGGCCGACCGCGCCAGCAGCCGCAGGAAGACGCCGAGATCCGCCGCGCGGGGAATGATCTTCTCGATCCCCATGCAGGCGATATGAACCTTCGGCAGCGACACCCCCAGATCGGCGTTCCCTTCGTTCGTGCAGACGACGAATCCGCCGGTCT
>JANMLE010000498.1:0-3142 GCA_031372385.1 Planctomycetota bacterium
GATACTTGTGGTAGTGATAGACGCCGGTCTGCTGAGGATGCCCGCAACACGAGTCGAGCCAGACTTCCGAATAGCCCTCGACGGCGTTCTGTCCGCCCATCTCGAACGGGTTGAAGAAGACGACGCCGTTCAGCGCGGTGCCGATCGGCCCCATCGGCGCGCGGGTGATCGTGTCCGCCAGCTTCGGTTCGAGCGGCAGTCGGAACGTGAAGCTCTGCACGCGGATCGAATTCGGGTTGCCGCTGTTGGGAAAGACGGCCGTCGGGTGATTCGGGTAGCCCTGACTTTCGATAGTCAGAAACCGCTCGTCGTGGCTGACCTTCACGTTGTCGATGCCGTCCTTGTTCGAGTCCTTCGTGTGGTATGAGAACAGGTCCACGAACCGCTCGCCGTCGCGATGGAAGTAGACCGGCTTGGCACCCGCATTTTCCTGGACGAACCACCGCCCGCCGATCGGCTTGAGTTCGGCCGCAACCGGCTGATCACCGCTCTGCGCCGACCCCGGAGCCAACACAAATGAGGCCGCAACCAACAACACGCCGCCGATCACAGTGACCGAAACGAACTTTCGCACAGAGAAGTCCCCTGTTCCACAACGAATGGACAAACAAATCACCGACCGACATCGGCCGGTTGCAAACCCAGGCGGCATTCAACCCGGGGTTCGCCAGAAAGTTCCGCAACCATCATCTACCGAACGGTCGAAGGCGTTCTTCGATCACCACACTCGGTCGGTCGGCATCGTACCAATCATGGGATTCGAAGCGCAGGTTCGTCACTGCGGTGTCCGGCCGCGGACCCCGTTTTCGAACCGGCTGTCTTGCGACCCGGAAGTCGGGGTGGTATGGGTCGCCGCAGTACGGGGCAAACATCGCGGCGGCTTTGGCCGTGAGTCGCTTCGTCGGTTGGCGAAGGAAGTTCGGATCTGGCGGTGATCGGGACACAGCCGCAGCGGTTGTTCGGGCAGACGTTTGGAGATCTGGAGTGGCTTCATGAAGTTTCTGGTGACCGCGGGAAACACGATCACGTTCATTGACCGCGTTCGCTGCATCACGAACGTGTTTACGGGCCGGACGGGAGCCAACTTGGCGGGGTTCGCCGCCGCGCAGGGACACAGCGTCCATCTGCTGACATCGCATCCCGAAGTCGTGACTCCGATCGTGGACGGCCTCGGCGTTCTCAAAGATCGACTGACGGTGGAGACGTATCAGACCTTCACGGACCTCCAGCGGGCGCTCGAAGCGCATGTCACACAGGTTTCGTACGACGCGATCATCCATTGCGCGGCGGTCAGCGACTATGACTGCGCGGGGGCATACGCCACGTCACCGGAGACACGCTTCGATCCGGCAACGTCGACGTGGCATCATGCCGAGCCGGGAATTCCAACTCTTGTCAAACAGCACGCCGGGAAGATCAAGAGCACCGAGAAGGAGCTGTGGCTGCGACTCGTGCAGACCCCCAAGCTGGTCGATCAGATGCGCACCGCATGGGGCTTCCGGGGGATCCTGGTGAAATTCAAATTGGAAGTGGACGTCTCGGACGAGCAGTTGCTGGCGGTCGGAGAACAATCGCGCTGTCAGTCGGGTGCCGATCTGATGGTCGCGAACACCCTGCACGGAATGAGTGACTGGGCCTATCTGGGCCCGATTGATGGGCAGTACCAGCGCATCGATCGAAAGGATCTGGCGGAACGAGTGATCCGGTCGGTGGAACAGCTTGCCGGGGAGCGCACCTGACACACCGGCGCAGTCACCCGGAAACGATTTGTCCCGTCTTTGCGATCGACAGTTTTCTCGCCACATGGGCCGGAATCGAGATCTCCCCGAGTGACGGCGACCTTGCCAGAACGGCCTCAACGAACCGCTTCCTGTTGACCATTCCCATGAACTGCCAGATGAACCACCGGTTCCCGGTCAGCTTCACCAACAGGGCTTCCCGTTGGGCATTTTTCATGGCGACCGCGAGCAATGGATTGAGGGGCGTCAGCTTTGACAACCAGTTTTCGGGGAGTCCAATTTGAGCGTGTTCGATTTCGGCAATGGAAATGAACGGCGTTTTCGCCATCCCCTTGTAGATGTGTTGACCATCAACGGTCCATCGACCATTGCCGTACACGAGAACGGCGGAGAACCCGACGAGCGCGATGTAGAGAAAGGGAAAAAAGTACGGGAATCTATCGATATTCCCCCAGATCACGTTCGCCAACATTGCTGATCCAATTCCGGCGGTGAACACGTGTGCGATACCAATGGCAATCAAGAAGAAGTACGAGAGGCGGGCGGTCACCGTCCCGGTTTCCACATGCGTGGCCTGCGCGCCGGTTGGTTTCATGTCGGGGCGAGCAGCGCGCAACTTGTCTGTGTAGGCCTGCAAGTCCTCGCCTGTTTCGGTCCATACGCATTCGCGCATCGGGACGTGTGTTTGGCATCCGCAACAATACGTGGCGTCTGCCAGATACAGGTATGGGTTCTGGAGGTAGCTCCGGATGATCTCTTCCGGCATCCCCGTCGCCACGCCGCAGCTCCTGTGAAAGTACACCTTCGGTACGCCGACAAGATCACGTGTGTCACGCAACGACTCTGGCAGGGTGACATACTCGGCTTGCTGGCCATCGGGACGGATTGCCCGGTGGGCAGCTTCGTGTGCGGGAAACTCGACGCCGCTGATAACCTCGTGGCAATACGGGCACTGAACATCTTCCATCTGCATTACTCCGCAGTGAATGACCTTCCGATGAAGCCGGTCGTCGGCTTCGGTCGCCAATGAAAATGTCGGTGAACACACGGGCACAAAAACAGTTCACGGCGGCCACTTGAATTGCCATGAAACGGCAGCAATGCCTCCGCTGCTACAAGATCCGGCAGCGGACCGCGGCGTGCGGGTCGAAGCGAAATCACGGCTGCGGTTTCGCCGTGTCTGTCGTGGCGGGCTTGGCCGCGTCGGACGCGGGTTTGTTGTCGTCCGGGGCGGCGGGTTTCGTCGCGCTGGCGGGGGGGGGCGGCGGTAATCGATCGACAACGATCCTTGCAGGCGAATCGGGCCCGCTTCCGTCAGTTCCATGTCGACCAGCACGTTGGTGTTACCCGCGTGAATCTCACCGGTGGCGAGGAGCAGATCCACACCACCCGTCAACCGGCCG
>JANMLE010000524.1:0-3541 GCA_031372385.1 Planctomycetota bacterium
ATGACCCGCGGATCCCATTGTTCCCCCGCCCCGCGCCGGAAGATTTCTTCCAGACGCTCGATGGGCATCCCCTTGCGGTAGGGGCGGTCGCTGACCATGGCGTCGTAGCTGTCCGCAACGGCGATGATCCGGGCCATTAGCGGAATTCCCTCGCCCTTCAACTTGTCGGGGTATCCCTTGCCGTTGAAGGCTTCGTGGTGATGCCGGACGCCGGGCAGAATCTGCGCCAGGTTCCGCAACTGGCACAGGATCTGGTAGCCGATCATCGGGTGCTGCTGAATCTGGCGGAATTCCTCCTCGGTCAACTGACCGGGCTTCGCCAGGATGCGGTCATCCACGCCGACCTTGCCGATGTCATGCAGCAGGCCGGAAAGGTAGATGTCCTCCAGATCCGTTGTTTCCAAACCGATCTGCTGACCCAGTCGCCGCGCGAGCAGCGCCACACGTTCGCTGTGACCGCGTGTGTACGGATCCTTGGCATCAAGCGTCGAAACCAGCGACCGTACGAACCCAATCAGCAGTTCCTCGTGTTCGTCGTACAGTTCGATGTTGCGGATGTGCGTTCCCAGGATCGTGGCGATCGAACTGATCAGGTTCGCTTCGACGGTCCCGAACTCGCGCCCCCCGCGCAGATTCGCGGCGACGATCCAGCCGCGACGGCGCTGCGGATCCCCGATCGGTACGATCACGATGTTCTTCAGGCCCGGGAAGTCCTCGCCCAGCAGCGTGTGCTGAAGCTTGTTCTTGACCAGGGGCTTGCTCCAGTTGTGCTGGTCGAAGCGCGCCAGCAGCCGGGCAAATCCCAGTTGATCAAACGGCAACCGCCCCTGGGACAGGAGCCGCATGGAATTGTCGGTATTCTCGACGCAAATGCCGACGCCCGAGCATTCGAGCAGGGGATACAATCCCCGCACCGACAGCTCCGCCAGTTCTTCGGACGGACGCGACAGATGCAGGTTCTGAGTCAGACGGTGCAGCAGGCTGATCTCTTCGTAGGTGAAGTCGATCTGCTGGCTGAGGGCATCCATTTCCACCTGCAACTCGGTCTCGCGCTCGTGCTGTTTCCACTGAGCTTGTTGGCAGTCCAAGAGCCGGCGCAGGACGCGGACGTCGCACACCGGCACGGAATCCAACCACTGGTCGGCATCGCGTTCGGAAACGCGCGCTTCCAGGGCGGCCAGATGCAACTCCGGCGGATGAACGCCCCGTGTCGGGAAGACGTATCCGGTGATCACCAGCCCCTCATGCGCCGGCATGGGGACGATGAAGTAGGTCAACTCGTCGCTGAGGAGATCGACTTCGGCCGCCGTCACGCGGGTCGGTTGCGAAGCGATTCCCGGCGGCACATAGGCGAGCAGTTCCGGATGCGATTTGGCCAGCACGCGGCCGAATTCCCATTCCACTAGCATGCAGGGCAATCCGCTGGCATCGCTGAATTGCCGGAACTCCGCCTCCACACCCGGATCGAGCGCAACGTCGGCACTGCCGAAGTCGCGATTCTCTGAAGATGGTGTGTCGAGGAGCCAGGTTGTCATCGTCGAATTCCCCATGCGCCGAATGCCATGCGGCAGATCGGACCGCCAGCACCCCCCGCCCGGCGATGGCAATCAACGTTGAGCAACAAACAACGTCGAGCCAGCCAAACACTCGAGGGATGTGGAACTCTAGTTCATCCATTGAGTGGGGCAACCGGATGGTGGCTTTTGGAATCAACGCCGGGGGTGACTTCGTCGGAACTTCCGGTGCGGCGACCGCGACTCGCACAGGCGGCATCCCCGGCACGGGCACCACAACCCGGCTGTTCGTCACGGGTCACTTCACCGCGCGGGTATACCTCGCGCGGCTTTACCTGAAACGATTAACCGCTACGCCAACGGCCTGCGTGCGAACAACGGTCTGCCCCTACTCGCACGCACGCACGCCGTTGGCGTAGCGGTTAAACGAAAACGTCTCACTTTGTGCCGCGTGCGGTCCTAACGGCTTCTGCACTACTCTAGGCTCTCGTGAAATTCGAGTAGAGCAAAAGCCGTTGAACCACCGACGCAAGTTCGGTGGCGAAATCATCACACGCTCGAAGGGGCTCTCGTTCGGCGAGTCCGACGGCGGCGCGAGCGCGGGCGAGACCGGCGACGACGGAATCGTCGACACGATGGTCGTGACGTTGTGGGCGATGTTGCGCGAGCTGGAAGTGACGGTCGACGTCCCCGGCTTCCGCACCGAGTCGCTGGTCGTCGTCACGTCGCTGTTCGATCACCAGATCTATACGCACGCCGATATCTCCGCCTTATATCGCCGCCGCTGGGTGATCGAACTCGAACTGCGCGACATCCAGACCACGATGGATCTCGGCGTGCTCCGCCGCCAGACTCCCGAGTCCGTGCGGCAGGAACTCTGGACTGGCCTCTTGGCGTACAACCTGGTCCGTCAGTCGCTGCTGCAATCGGCACAGGCATCGGGCTGCCAACCGCACCAACTGAGCTTCGCCTCCGCGTTGCAGATGCTGGCCAACACCTGGGTGCTGGCGGCCGTTCTGAATGACTCACCCGCCGCCGCCGCTGGTCACGATCAGCGTCCGCGAACGCCTGATCGCGCTGCGCATCCTCAACGGCCACTCGCACCGACTGGGCCACCGTCCGAACCGCATCAAGCCCCGCGCGGTCAAACGCCGCCCGTCACCACTGGCCCTGCTCACCGAACCCCGCTCCGCCGCCCAAGCCCGCCTGATCGCAGGCCAACCGTCGCCGGCGTAACGGCCACACCCCCGGCCCCCACCGCCGGGCGGTGACGATCCCGTCCCACCGGAGAACACCGCCGCTCCCCGGCCACCGACACACCGGCTTCACCGCGACCTCGAACCGGGGATGTCTCCTTGTGCGCACCAACCCCCGCCACTCCGCTTCCCACGAATCCACCGCCACGGGACCGCCGAAAATCACGACCGGTGATATGGCTCGCCCACGAAGCCCGCCGTAAACTCTTGCACGACATGCGGCAGTGCCATTCACTCCTGAACCCTTTGATTTCTCCCCGTTGCGCCCGCAGCGTGCGGTCCTTTTCCAATTCCGGCAGACTCACAAAGGCGGGGACGTCATCGGGATGCCCGCCCAGCAGCGCGTGGGCGTCCTCGTCCAGCGCGAGCCGGTTGTCCCCCAGCTTGGGGAGCGTCCGCCGCTCGTCCGTGCTGAGGCTGACCAGAAACGGCAGGTTCGTGCGGATCACCGCGACGGCGTCCCGCACAGCCGTCACCGCCGCCGCACTCAGTTCCGCAGAGATTTGATTGTCGTTCGGCATGGGAGGTTCTCGATTCCAGTTGGGGGGAGGGGGAAAGGAAAGTTTCCATCGTCAAACCGTTCGCGACGAAGTGCGGGAACGGATAACACGCGATTGCTGATGATGAGGCCAAGAGTGATGAGAACGTGCCACGACTGTCATTCGGATGGCACGCCCAAAGTCTTCGATGGGCATGGTCTTTTCCAGGTGGCGAGCGTCTTCGCCCATCACCACGCCCTTCGAAGACTGTTCGGACCGGGGACATGGGTAA
>JANMLE010000569.1:0-3539 GCA_031372385.1 Planctomycetota bacterium
TTCGTAACCGTCAAACAGCTTGACGATGAAGTTGTGCGCGTGCGTCAGCTTGGCGGCTTCCGTCGCCTGTTGCAGCGTGTAATCAACCCGGCCGCCGCGAATGTTGTCGAGGACCGTGCCCGGCAACAGCGGATCATTGGCCCCGACAAACACGGTCTCGGCGCGGAGCGATTCCAGTGTGGCCCAGGCGATGTCCTCACCGTCGAACAGGATGCGTCCCTGTTGCGGTTCGATGAAGCGCGGCAGCATCGCCACCAGCGCGCTGGCCTCCAGCGGATTCAGTGACACCAGAGAATAGGTGCGACCCGCTTCCAACGTCAAATCGAGTTCACGGAGCAGCACGTGGCCGGTCGGTGTTCGGTAGGTGACCGAATCCAAGTGCAGGGTCTTGGCGAGTGGTTGCAGAAAGTGCGCGCCGACGGCCTGGCTGACGGTCGGGATCTGATCCAGGTACTTCTGAATCTTTCCGGCGGATGCGTTCGCCGCGTGCAGCAGCGCGGGTCGGGAACGGAGCGATTTCGTCCCCGGCAATGCCAACAACCAGACGGCCACGAAGATGCCGCCGCTCGCGACCGACAATTCCCCCTGCCTCAACAGGATGTGCGTCGCCAGGATGAAGAGCAGAAACGCGGCGATTGCGGAACAGGCGGCGACGTCCCGCGCCCGCAGATGCCGGGCCTGTTCCGCGAATCGGTCCTGCTTCGTCGACAGGTCGTGAAATCGGACCAAATGGTTGGCGAATTGCTCGTGTTCCACCTGTTCGATGCCCAGTCCGCGCACCAAGCGCGCGGATTGGAATCCGTCAGTCTCGCACCGCAGTTCCTCATGGACACGATCCGTGGCCAAGTGGTACTCGGCTTCGGCCCGCCGGCTCCGCGCTTCGATGTAGTACCAGGCGACGCCCAGAAAGAGCAGGAATTGGGCGGCGACCAACGGCAGAATGGAGAGCGCCACCACGGCCAGACAGATCAACTCCAGCGGATAACGAATGTCGGACTCGATCAACGTCGCCAGGCTGCGGCGCACGGTTTCAATCTCGACGGTGAAGATCTCGTTGGCTGCGGCCAGACCCTTGCCATCCAGATCCTCGGGGCCCAGTCGCAGCGCCTGCCGGTGGACATTTCGGCGCGTCGGGGCGACCGCCTCCAGTGCGGCATGCAGTGCCCGTCTCCTCAGTTGCGACAGACAGGCGGCCCGCGCCGTAATCAGGACCGCGCCGGCGAACAGCAGCGTCATCGCGGCGAGGATGTTGGACTGCAACAGGTCGACGTTCCGGAACAACCAACCGAGCCCGTTTCCCCAAAAGGTCGTCCGTGAGCGCCAGACCGCCGGCAGAATGCCGTACTCGTCGTGGCTGACATGCACCGAAGTGTCGGGTTTGTTCTGAGCGGGCCGCGCGGCGGGATCAAGATGTTCGGCGGATTCCACGGGCTTCGCCGGCGAGGCGTCGGCAGGCGACCCGTCCGGCGGGATCTCGCGTTTGGGGGACGCCGTGTTCATGGCGGGCAGACCGGTCAATTCCCGGAAGCGCTGAACCTCATCGTTTGCCAGGTACGTTGTCAACCGCCCGCGATCGGCGACGAGTCCGACCAGCAGCCCGCCGATCACCAGCAGGAGCAGCAGCAGGAACGCCGACAAGAGCGACCACAACCAGACCATCAGGCAGCGGCGGCGAAACAGGTCGCGCGGGGAAAAGATGTGGTCGAGCACACTCGGAGCAGTTTTCGCCACGATGATCGCCGATGCGAAAGGGGACGATCGCATCCGTGCGCGAGTCGGTCAATGTCCTCAGTGTCCGATGACAGCCTGTCTGGGATCGGCCGGTTGTTGAAACGGGTTCAACCCAAGCCGGCGCGGCGTTGGGCTTTACCCAGCCCGCAACACCGCCACTGCGAAAAGCACCGCCACCACGAATACAGTAGCACGGCGAATCGGAATTTCCGACACGATCGGAATGATTCACCCCGACTCATGCGCGATGTGACGGGCTCGCGCACTTCCTTCGTCGTCGGCTCACGGTGAAACGAACGCGGGCACACCCGCCTGTTGAATGATTCGTGGAGCACGGGTTCATCATGCTGCACACGCTGAAGATATCCGGCACGTTGGAATCGCGCCGCAGGTTCTTCCACAGGCGGCGAGTTCTTTGACACGCCGATGAATTGGGGTTGTCGTCGTAGCCACGTTCGTCAGAACGTGGGGGGAGAACCAGCGACTTCCCCACGTTCTGGAGAACGTGGCTACAGCAAGATCAAGCGGTGACAAAACGCTATGCCAGGTCGCGGTCTTCGAACAGGATGAACGCCAGCAGGATGGTGGCTGTGCTGTAGCAGACGCAGTAGAGGGCCGAATAGGCAAGATACACCGGGGGAACGACGGACCCGGTGGCGATTGCGGCGCTGACGTTGAACACATCGGCCGGCAGCACTGTCGCAATCACTTTCGACATGAACTCGACAAACTCGAGCCGACCCGCGCCGACTTGCACCAACATCCCGGCCAGGTGGCCCACCACGAAGATGGCGAAACAGCTTGTCAGATTCACGATCATCGGCAGGCGGGTGGAAATCGCGACGCTGATTCCGGTCAGGACTGCGATCTCCATGAACAGCAGGACCAGGCCGGGCAGCACCTGCGTCACTTCGACCATGCGCATTGCGAAGGTGGGAATTTCCTTGCTCCCCTCCTTGGCATCGTAGGCCACCTTGTAGTAGATGCAGGCCAGGAACACGATCACCAGCGGCAGCATGTACCACAGCACCGCCTGCAAGATCCCGATGTACTTTCCGAGCACAAACTGCCGGCGGTTGATCGGCTTCGACAGCAGGGTCATCGCCGTCTTGCCCTCGATCTCCTCGGCCACGCTGGTGCTCGCCGTCCACACCGCGATCAGCAGGCCCGAGATGAGGATCGTCGCCATGCTGCAATCCTTGAGCATCTTCACGTCTTCGCCGAGCGAGTAGAACGGCAGGACGGTGTTGATCACGAGGACCACGAGGGCCAGTGCCATGCACAACAGGAACACCGGCTGCCGGACGGCCTCTTTGGTGGTGGCCCGGGCGATGATTCCCGCTTTCGTCGTGTAGGCGAAGACACCCAATCCGACGAGGAGCAAGACGCCGATCACGATGGCAACCATCCATTCGGTGTTGGTTCCCCGCGCGGCCGAGTCATCCGCCGCCAGCACCAGCGGTCCCAAGAACTGCATCGAAAGCATTCGTAACCTCAACCTGAAAACGGCCCGGAATTGGGCGACCAGAATCTGCGGGGGTTTTTGCCGCCCAGCCTACGTGGAGGGGACGGAATCCGTTGGACAGCTCCCCCCAAGTTTTCGGCGGTGGAATGTATCGCGGTTCACCGCCGAAGAAAACCGAGTCACCGATGCGGTGTTCAGCGGGCAATGACGTGGGACGGATTTTCAATTCGTCCGTCAATGGCGGACGGATTGGAAATCCGTCCTACGGTTTGAACGGCTCGAATCGACAGCCTTATTTCGCGGCGACCACACCGCTGTTCTCCACCCGCAGCAACACGGGGCG
>JANMLE010000586.1:0-4397 GCA_031372385.1 Planctomycetota bacterium
TGCCGTGAAGCGACCATAGTCTGGTCCCTCCCGATCGACAGCCCAACTTTTTCGCGCTCCCTTAGATTCGCGCGGAAATGGATTTGGTCCGCGCGAATCAATGGGAGCGCGAAGGAGAAGGCGAAGCCGTGATACCGGGCCGTGGCTGGGAGACACCGCTCGCGTCGAGCATCCTCGCATCCTCGTTCCAGCCGCCGACAGGTCTTGTCCAGATCCGGGGATTTCGCTAGGTTCCCCGCCGCGCGGGCGGCCGGTCATCTTCATTTGACCGACCACGCTGCTCGGAACAGGGACGTTGCGAGACGGGCAGGGCTGCAATGGTGCAAGAACTCAATCGGGCAAACATTCAATACGGCTGGATGCGGCTGCTGTACGTCTGCACCGCACTGATGGGCATCAGCACCGGCCTGATCATTCTGCTGGCACCGGACCGGTTTGCCCGGAACATCATCGGGGTGCCGTACTGTTTGCCTGAGCATCAGGACCGGATCGTCTTTGGACTGCTCGGAAGCATTTGGCTGTCGCTGGGTGTGATGGCCATGTTGGGGTTGCGGGCTCCCCTGAGGTTCCTGCCGATCTTTCTGGTGCAACTCGTTTACAAGACGTGCTGGTTTCTGTGCGTGTTCTTCCCCCTGATCATCGCGGGCGAGTTTCCGGTTCATGGGTGGGCCACGGCGGTGATCAACGCCGTGTGGATGTTCATGGACATCAAGGCGATTCCGTTCGCCTATCTCTTGGGCGGGGACTCCGCGGTTCCGCGGCCGACAGAGTACGCATGACGCGGGCAATGATGGGACACGTCACACGATGGCCGTCGACAAGAACAGATGTCTTTGAGGGCTGAGGACGATTGCCATGACGAAGGGCATTGGTGGAAGACTGCCGTGGCTGGAGCGGCTGGTGCGCGCCGGATGCCGGCCCCTGTTGAGGGCGTTCGGCCACTCGCGAAAGTTCTTCGCCCCGGACAGCGCTTACGCGGCGGAAACCCTGTCGAAGGCGCGCGCGAAGTTGCAGTCGGGCCGGTCGATCTACGTCCTCGGGATGGGATGCGGCGGCCACAACGCGGGGGCCGGTTTGGTCGAAGCCTCACTGGAGGGCGGGATCAAGGTCATTGCCAACCACGAAGAGGAGCGGTTTCGGGGCATCAAGCATTTCAAACGGTTCCCCGATCACAGCGTCGCCGCCGTGTGTGAAAATCTGGCCGAACGCGAACTAAACGTGCGTGACCTGGATGCGGTCGTCGCCACGTGGGACTACATGGAACTCTCCGCGCAGCTTCTCGGACACATCGCCGGGGAACTGCCGGGCAGCCTGACGATGTTTCGCGGAGACGCCTCACCGAGTTTCAGCTTTCGCGACATTGGCAGCGCGTTCCGCGCACCGGCTCATCTGGGGAACCGCCTGTCGGCCGGCAAGCCGTGGCCGATCATCAACCTGCGGCATCACGACAATCACGCCTATCTGGCCTACGGGGCGTCTCCGTTCGCGGGACGACCGGGTCGGACGCTGGTCGCCGTGGTCGATGGCATGGGCGACGACACTTCGGTCTCGCTGTCAGTGGCGGAAGACGGACGCCTGGAAAAGTTCTACATGGGCGAGCGGATCCTCGACTCGATCGGGATGATGTACCTGTACATCAGCAGCAGCCAGGGGGGGTGGCCACCGCTCAGCAGCGAGGGACGGTACATGGGTGCGGCCGCCTGGGGCGATTCGAACCGCGCGACAAACCGCTACTACGCGCCGCTGAAGAACCTGTTCATCTTCGGCGATCACGGACAGGTGCATCTGAACCGGCGGCTGGCAAACTGGCATCGCGGCGGCAGCGTCCGTCCGTACTCGAAAGCGCTGCAAGAGATCCTCGGGCCGCCGATCCTTCCCGCCGAAATGTGGAACCCCGATCACGTGCTGAAGGTGGAAGACATCCAGCACGCGCCCATCACCCAGGACCGCGTCGACAAGGCGGCGGCCACGCAACTGGTGTTCGAGGATGCGTTGCGGCACGTCCTGGAGCATGGCCTCCGGCAGACGCGCGCCAGCCAACTCGTGTTCGCCGGCGGGGCGGCCCTCAACTGTGTGGCGAGCATGCAGATCCTCGATCACTTTGACGAGGACTGGTATCGCGAGAACCTCGGGGTCAAAAACACGCGGCTGCACATTTGGGTTCCGCCGATCCCCGGTGATGCGGGGGCTCCGGCCGGTGCCGCCTATCAGTTCGCTTGTCTGGCCGGCGCGGAAATCGGCAGGCACCGATCCGCCCTGCGAAACCCTTTCCTGTGCGGCAGAAGCTACACACAAAGTGAGATCGAAGCCGCCATCGAACGTGAGTCACAGGTCGAATGTCAGGCGAGTGGCGGTACAAGTACGCTGGCGAGCCTGCACCGATTGGCGGACCTGATGGCCTACATCGTGTCGCACGACGGAGTCATTGGGATCTTTCAGGGCGCGGCGGAGACCGGCCCCAGGGCACTCGGGCACCGCTCGATTCTCGCCAACCCCACGAATCCCCGGACGCTGCAACTCCTGAATGAACGGGTCAAGTTCCGCGAAGCGATTAGACCGCTCGCCCCGATGGCCACACGCGAGGCCGCCGAGCTCCTGTTTCACCTGGCCCCCGGAGCATCCGACGACGACTACGACGCCTACAACTACATGGTCCTGACGGCACCCGCGCGCCCGGAAGCCTATGACCTGATTCCGGCCGTGGTGCATCGCGACGGAACGTCCCGCTTGCAGATCGTCCGCGAGGACGTCGACCCGCTGATCCATGCCTATCTAAAGGCGATGGGGCGGCGGACCGGTGTCGAGGTCTCGGTCAACACCTCGTTGAATGTCGGCTCCCCGATCGTGCAGACTCCGGAACAGGCGCTGGCGGCACTCCAGAAATCGCACGGCCTGCACGCTTTGTTCCTCGTGGCCGATGACGGAGCCTGTCTCGTCGCGTGGCACAACGCCGAATCGAAAAGCAAAGATTCCGGCCGCCAACTGCTGCAATGGATCGACGACTGGAAGTCGGAAACCCGCAACGCCGCGGAACAGCAGCACCACGGATGCGTCGCCGCTTGAACGGGCGCATCACTGCGGCGGTTGTGGCGGTATCTGTCGGGCGAATGTCCTGTCAGACGATCGCCCCCGCAGTCGGCCAGCCCTCGCCACTGGCGCACGTTTTTATTCGGGCGGACGGCTTTGATTTCCGCGCTAAACAAACGGAGCGCGAATGAGAATGAAAAACGGTCATTCCCAAGTCGGGGCGGGCAGACACCGCTCGCGTTGCGACACAGCGGACAACTCGCCGAAACTGATGATGCGCAGCCTGACGCGCCGCCCGTCGCGCCGCCTGCTACACTGCCGACGACGACCAACGGCGAAAGCCATCTTCAACCACTGCGCGGGGCATTCGGAATGATCACTGTCGGCATGAACTATCACGTCATTGCGGGGAAGCAAAAAGATTTCGAAGACAAGTTCGCGGGGGTCATCGACGCCTTGAAAGCCGCGCCGGGTCACACAAATTCGACTCTGTGGAAGGACGTCGGTGACGATGCCTCGTACCTGATCACCAGCGAGTGGTCCGACGAAACGGCCTTCCAGGAATTCATCCGCAGCGACGCCTTCCGGGCCGTCACCAACTGGGGCAAGGAACAAATCCTCTCCGGCCGCCCCCAGCACAAGGTGTACAAGCACTGAGAGGCAGGGCTTTCGAGGTGGTGGTGTTTCCACGTTTGTAGCCGAATTCGCAAGAATTCGGATCGTCTGACTGATCGTCCGAATTCTTGCGAATTCGGCTACAGGCTTGGATTCTCGGCATTTCACACCTCGGAAGCCCTGGCACTGAGAAGCTGTCCGAAAACCCGCTGTGGCCAGGGGGTCGTGTCTGAGCCGCGACGACCTGATTGTGGTCGGCACCACTCTGCGTGCCGCCGTCTTGCCGGACGAACCCAGAATCTGCGTCTGCCACCAAGGGGTCCGAACAGTGTTGGCCCGGTCCCCTGTTGACGCGGCGGAAGTCTCGAATTGACTGAATCCGCGGGCAGCCATAGAGTTCGCGCTGTCCGTTGTCGTTGTCGGCGTCCCGCGCCGATGGCCGGTCACGAGAGGCACTGATGAGTTCCCTCAAGACATCTCCGCGCAATCGGTTTTCGCTGCCCGACTGGATGCCGCGAACGCTTGTCTTGCCGTACGTCCTGTCGATGGTGGCTCATGTCTGTCTGATCGTGTTGTTCGCCACCACGCTGCGCAGTTGCCAGCAGGCGCCGGTTGGCAATTCGGATGAGCCGACTCGGGAAGTGGGGATCTTTGTCGAGCGGGAAGGGGATCGCGAAGACCCGCAGGTCGCGGAGCCCAACGATGCCGCGCCCAGCGAGACGCCGGTGGATTCGGTCGCCGCCAGCGATCAGTTC
>JANMLE010000595.1:0-3941 GCA_031372385.1 Planctomycetota bacterium
GATCTTCAACCGGTGCCCGGCCGCGATGTCGCCGCCGATCACGCGACCCTCTTCCGTCACCGTCAACGTGCGCCATTGCGCCGCGCCGCGCGAGCGACCCGGATCCCAGTCGAGGATCACCGGCGCGAACAGCCCTTCCCCGTTTCCGACCTGCGTCAGCGTCAACCGACCATTCTCGGCCGTGAAGTTGTGGGGCGTGCTCATCACGCGGTCCTGCGGCAGTGCCAGCGGGAACGCGCGGGCGCGGAAGCCCTTCATCGTCAGTTGAGCTTCGCGGGTCGGCGTGTCCGTGCGAAGTTGCACGTTGTCAGCCAGAGGGAGTTCCGACTGGTACTCGATCCGTTCGTGCGGCACTCCGCTGATGGAATCGGCCAGCAGCAGGAACCGCTGCGTGCGCGACAGCATCACGATCCGTTCGACACGCAGTTTGCCCGGTCCCGCCATTTGCAATTCGATGTAGTCCGCATCCGGATCGCTCTGCCAGCAGACGCAGGTCCATTCGTCCGCGAGTTCCACCGGAACGCCACCGATGACCAGCTTGAGACCCCAGTCTCCATGAATCAACGGGCGACCGGAGGCGGTGACATCCAACTGCGGAAACCGGCGGTGATGAGCCAGCGCGACACTGTCGGCTTGCACCGTCCAATCACTGCGCAACAGAGCGAACCGCGCGAAATCAGACTGGTTGGACGGCATCGACAGCACGCCATCGGCGCGGACGCGCGTCGGCGACTTCCCCGCAATCACGCGGTTGACGGAACGCAGGTACGAACCGACCGACCCCAGTTCGGCCAAGCCACACGTCTCGGCCGCGGCCGTCAGGACCGGCAGCGGTTGAAGCTTCAGACCGTTCGAGAGGGCGGCGCGTCCGTCGGGCCGGCAGAGAGGGATCGCGCGTTCGACGACGGACTTCAACAACTCGTCCTGATCGCGCGTCCACAACCGCATATCGAACCCGCGCGCGATGCGAGTGACCCGCACGAGCGAGGCCAACCAGAGCGGCAGGCGTTCGACCAGATCGGCATGCGGCGTCCCATCGGTGTCGGTGTTTTCAACCAGCTCCCTGGACAACGCCTTCTTGCCCGACTTCACCAATTGCGACGCGCCGACAATCCCCTCGAACATCAGGCCGGTCACAAACGGGATCTCACCCCGTTCCATCAAGTCGACATCGGCGGGAACCGTCGGGTCGACGGCGTCCACCAAATCGCGCGTCAAGTGAATCGCCTGCAACAGCGAGTACCGCCACAGTCGCCAGTACTGCGCGGATCTCAATCGTCCCCCCGCATAGGCGAGCAGTTCCAAGCTGGCGGCCAGCGCGAACACGGCATTGGCGGTCTGAACCGTCTGCGGTTCGCCGGTCAGCGCGTAGACGAGTGCCTCGACGCGCTGCGCGAAGTTGCGGGTCGACTTCTGTGCCGGACGCCGCTGTCCCTTCCGCGGGAGGGAGGCGACACCGGCTGCTTCCTCCAACAGCGGGACCAACTCCGCCTCGTCCGGAAACGCGGCCTGCGACCAGAGGATGGTCGCGCCAAACGCCGCCGCTTCGCCACCGGATTGTCCAATCCGTTTCTGACACGCGGCGACAAACGCATTGACGTCCCCCGCCGTGGCCGCCGCGCGCATCGCCGGGTCGGCACCCCGTTCCCAGTCAATCGCCTTCAAAAATTCCGAGTCATTGGCGGTCGACACATCGGCCGAACCGGTGGAAAAAGAAATCGCTGCCTGCGTCATGTCGGACTCACAAGAAAATCAGATCCCCGAACTCGGCAGCAGCGTAGCCTGCGCCCGACGAATTGCAACGAGACCGCCACCAGTAGTCGCACGCTTTGGCCGGCCCGTTGAAAATCGTGCCTCGGGCGGGCGCGGCTCCCGGCGAGCCGCTTGAACGGGGAAGCGCGCTTGTTTCTCGCTGCTGAAAGTTGTGCGACGTGAGCGGCAAGGCGCTAGCCGCCGGTGATTTCTCACGGGTGGTGTTCAGCAGGAATTGCAGTCAGCCACTATTCCTTGACCAACCGATGGTTGTCAATGGTCTTCCAACTCGCGCAGGCGTTGGACGGTGTCGCGGAGTTGTTTGGTGATTCGGGTCTTCGCTTGGTGGACGTTGTTCACACTCGTCCCCAGTTCATTCGCGACAATCTCGGCCGAGCGGTCCAGCAGGACGTATTGTTCGAAGGAGCGAAAGGCGATGCTGTCCCGGCATTGTTCTCGAACGACCTGCAATGCCCGTGACACAAGCTGTTGTTCCCAGACGTCGTTCCAGATCGGTTCAACGGCCTGTTCGGCCTGGGGGATCTCGTCCAACGGGATGCCACGGAAGCGGACGTTCTTCCCGGCCCGACGGATCGCCGCGCGGACGGTGCAGGTCTTGAGGTATCCGCGAAACCTCCCCTTGGCCGGGTCGTAAGCGAACTCGCCACTCGCCCCGAGGAAGTTCGTCAGCACGTCCTGAATGATGTCGTCGATGTCCTGCCGACTCGCGCCGCACTTGGCCGCGACCCCGGCGATGATCGGCGCGTACCGCGACCGGAACTCGGACCACGCCAACTCCCGCTCGCCCGGTCGCGATGCGACGAGCCGGGCGAAGATGCTCGCGCGCGTCAGTTCACTTTCGTTGGCGGAGTCCTTGTGAGGCGACTCGCTGGCAAATACATCGTTGTTTGGGTGTTCATTCATTTGGCTCACCCTCTCTTTCCGTCAATGTAGCCATCATCGCTCCGCGTGATGAGCCTTACGCGAGAGACCGCCGTGATTCCCCGACCCGCGCCTCACACAGCCGAAGTCTTCAACCAGCAGCCGAAACTACGAACAAACTCGCGCGCTGATCGGGAGTCTGTACCGCAAGGCTCATCACGCGGAGCGATGATGGCCACTTTGTGAGAACCTTGGCATTCCGCTTTACCTGTTACCCGCGAGGCGATCCCGTCTGACAAGCCGTACCATGTTTTCGGGAAATCTTTCCCGGCATCTGTCAGACTCGGCCGGTTCGTGGTTATTGGGTTGATGTCGGTTGAAATGAATCGGGCAAAGACAGACAAGCTTCTCAAGCCAAAGTAGCCACCATCGCTCCGCGTGATGAGCCATGCGGTACAGACTTCCGATCAATGTGTGACTCCGTTCGCTGTTTTCGGCTGCCGGTGGAAGGCTTCGGTGGGGTGAGGTGGCAGGCTTGGAACGCTCGACCATCGCTCGTGAAAGGCTCATCACGCGGAGCGATGATGGCTACTTTGTCCGACTCCAGATGCCCCCCGCTCACCGGAGCGGACTTGCCTTCTGAACTCCGAACACTGAAAACAGCACACCGCTCCACGCTCCCACGGAACCCAATCATGTCCGAGAACCCGGCTCACAAGCCCATCGACGCCTCTCTCAAGAATGACGATCCGCTCGACCCGGCGCTGTCGCCGACCGCCCGTTACGACGAGCACAACGAATACGACGAGGCGGCGATCAAGCGGGCTCGCGAGCTGCTCAACAACATGCCGGAATCGGTCGGGCCGTACCGCATTCTCGAACGGATCGGCGGCGGGGGGATGGGCGAGGTCTATCGGGCCGAGCAACGTGCGCCCATCCGGCGGCAGGTCGCGCTCAAGTTCATCAAGCTCGGCATGGATTCCAAGGCGGTCCTCGCGCGGTTCGAGGCCGAGCGGCAGGCCCTCGCGCTGATGGACCATCCGCACATCGCCAAAGTCTTCGACGCGGGAACCGACGACACCGGGCGGCCCTACTTCGTGATGGAGTACGTCAAAGGGAAGCCGATCACCGACTACGCCGATCAGAACCACCTCACCATCCGGGAACGGCTGGAGTTGTTCGAGCAGGTCTGTCAGGCGATCCAGCACGCGCATCACAAAGGGGTCATCCATCGCGACCTCAAGCCGGGCAACGTGCTGGTCAGCACTCAGGACGACCGGCCGTTCGCGAAGGTGATCGACTTCGGC
>JANMLE010000618.1:0-9213 GCA_031372385.1 Planctomycetota bacterium
CACTCCGGAACCACACCGGCAGGGGATGATTATTTGTAGGACGGATTTCCAATCCGTCCGTCAACACCGCGGACGGATTGGAAATCCGTCCTACGTCATTGGTGGTTGATTTCCTGCGGACTGCCTTAGAAAACGAGTTCCACGTCGGTCGTCGCATCAAGGCAGGGTCGAATCTGATGAAACTGGTGCATGCCATCTTCGAACACGGGGTCTTCCGGCCGACGGAATCCGTGGACCTCCCGGAAGGTTGCGAAGTGGATTTCGAACCGCATCTGTCCAACGCCGGGATCGATCCCCGTCCCCCGAGTGTTTCGTCGCGATTGAACGAGTTGAAGTCTCTTCAAAATGGTTGGCTCGACGGAAAGGGCCTGTCACCCGACAGCGCGGGCCTCGATTGGTTGGCGCATAGTTTCAACTCCCATTACGCCGACGCACTCCCCCGGCCGTTTGTGTATCCGACGGCCGAAGGTGGTGTTCAAGTCGAATGGACAATCGGCAAACATGAACTGTCACTCGAGATCGACCTGACCAGCCACAGGGCCCAATGGCACTGCTTGGATCTGAAAACCGAGACCGACAGTTTTGATGACCTCAACTTGGACGATGCTCGCGACTGGATGCGTTTGGCGGAAAAGGTTCGCCAACTGGCGGAGGGCGGGTCTTGAACAGCGACACCGTGTTGCTCCGCCAGATTCACCCCGGTTTTGTCCAGCAGGGGCGGGTGACCTCGCAGGCGTTTCGACCGACGCCGAAAGACGAACACAAACTCTCCGTATACGATGGCGACATGATCTCGGCCGTGCGGTCTTTCCAGCATTACACGGCAACCCTGCGGCTTGCGTCAGCGGGTGTGATGGGAGTCACAGTCGGCGAATGCAACGATCTCACACTGACCGTCGTTTCCGACCCGCAACCGTTTCCGGAACACGTCGTCATCGACTACTCCGCGTTCGACAAACACGTCGTTGAGAAAAAGGCCAAGCTCCTCAAGGCGCGGGCGGAATCGCGCGGCTGGCTGTTTCTCGACACCTCCTCCTCTTGCTGATGGTGCCGCTGCTGATGTTCCCTTCGATTTCTTCACGACATCTGGCCGTGCTGTTCTGTGTTGGCGGCCTCCTTGCGATGCGCCCCGTCATCGCCGACGAACCCGAAAGCGCTGTCGGTCCGTTGATGAAGTTATTTCAAAGCGGTCGTCTGCCTGTTGAACGGCAGGGAACCGTTGTCGAGATGATCTGCAACCGGGGCAACCCGCATGATTTGAAGGTCGTCTTCGACAAGGTCGTCCAGCCCGACGGATTCGCTCCCGACCTGCGGTTGAAGGCGATGCAATGGATGACCGACGCCGCCGTGACCCGCAAGGTCAAGCCGGCCGGTGAACTGGTCGCGTTGGAAAAGCTCGTGGTGGGCGAGGCGGCCGAGAAGAATCCCGGCCTGCAACAGGCGGCGATCAAGCTCGCCTCGACCTGGCAGGATGCGGCGATCTCCCCGGCGCTGCAGACACTGGCGCTGAGCGCCAAAACCAAACCGGAACTGCGGCGCGTCGCCATTGAGGGGCTCATCGCCATTGCCGACGCGGCTTCGAAGACGACGCTGACGAAGCTGCTGACGAAGGAGACTCCGCTGCCAATCCGCATGCAGGCGGCGGCCGGTCTGTCGGGGATGGACCTGCCCGCTGCCTGTCGGGCTGCTGCGGCGATCCTGGCTGATGCGACGCCCCAGGATGATCCCGAGGAAATGCTCGCCGCGTTCCTCGACCGGAAGAACGGGGCCGACATGCTCGCGGCGGAAATCGCCAAACAGAAGCTGATCCCCGATCTCGCCAAGCGGTCGCTGCGCTACATGTACTCGGTTGGCCGCAGCGACGCCGCGTTGTCCGACGTGCTGGCCAAGGCGGCCGGCATTGCCGCCGATGCGCCGCCCCCCACACCGGAGGAAGTCGCACGGATCGCGACCGATGTCATCGCCAAGGGTGATGCCGTGCGCGGTGAAAAAATCTTTCGGCGCAAGGATCTCAACTGCCTGAAGTGCCACAGCGTCACGCGCGCCGGCGGCCAGGTGGGCCCGGACCTGAGTGCCGTCGGCGGCACGTCGCCAATCGACTACGTGCTGAACTCGATCCTCAATCCGAACCTCGCGGTGAAGGAACAATACGTCACCCGGATCTTCGTGCTCGGCACGGGCAAGATCCTCACCGGAGTTGTCGTCGACCGTGACGACGTGCGCGTCAACATCCGCGACGCCAGCGGAGTGATCGTGAAGATCCCCACCGCCGACATCGACGAAGAGGTCGAGGGCAAGTCGCTGATGCCGCAGGGACTGACCAAGTTCCTGACCCGCGACGAACTGCTCGATCTGGCAAAGTTCATCTCGGAACTCGGCAAACCCGGTCCGTATGCCGTGAATCAAGCCAAGACCATCCAGCGCTGGCGACTCCTGCGCAAGCCGCCCCCGGAACTGACGTCCGAGGTTCCGCACTTGGAACACATCCGCCAATTCGTCCTCGGCAGCCAACCGACCGACTGGGAACCCGCCTACGGCCGCGTCGCGGGAGCCCTGCCGCTCGACGAACTCCGCCCGGGTGATAAGGGCGACAAGACCGACAAACCCACTGTGCTGATCCTGCAGGGCGAAATCAACGTCAGCGCCGCCGGCCGCGCGACAGTCCTCATCACCTCGACCGAAACCCTGCAATCATGGTTCGACGCCGACTCGTTCGACACGAAGAAGCAGTTCGAGGTGGAACTCACCCCCGGCCGCCACGTCATCACGCTGCGAGTGGAAGTCTCAACAGGCGCAGCCCCCGAACTTCACGTCGAGTTCAAGACCCCGAATGATTCTCCAGCCAACTACGAAGTGATCGGCGGCTCCTGAACCGCCGGGCTCGCGGCGATCTCATCGAGACCGACACTTTCGCCTGGAAGTGTCTCATCGCGGGGCGGCTCCGTGAACGGGGAATGCGCTTCGTCCAAGTTTGGTCGGGCTGTGACAACGCCCTCCCCCGACGGAATTGCGATTCGCACGAAGACATCAAACGCGATCACGGCCCGCTCTCGCTCGGCATGGCACGGGAAGCCGCCGCGCGGAACAATTCGTCGGAGTCTGCGGAGAAGCAGTTTACATGGAAACGGTGACACGGCATCAGCACTGTTTCTCCGCAGACTCCGAACCCGTGGCACGTCCCCCCGTCGTTTCCAGGTTCGTCAGTGCCCGCCCTCAATAGACTTGATCGTGTGTCCCCAGAGCCAACAGAAGAATCGCTTCCGTTCCCTCGTACTGCGTGTACTCGAACACCACGCGCAGATCGTAGCCCGCGCTGCACGCCCAGCAACCTGACAGCGGTCCACGCAACTTGTGCGTCCGCAGCGACGGATGCGCAGCGTCGGCCGACATCTGTTCCAACGTGGCTTCAATGGACGCCGCTGCATCGGGGCGCGACTTCAGCCAGTTCCGCAGGTCGCGCGCGAACGCTGGCGAGCGTAACAGCGTGCGATTCATGACCGCGCCTCGCGGACCAACTCCGCCGCCGTCATCGGTTCGCACTGCCCGGCGGCGAACTCGCGCCGAGCCTGCGCCACCACGACCGCCAGACGTTCCCGCCCGCGTTCGGCCAGGCGGCGACTCAAGACCGCGACCAGTTCGGCTTGGGCGTCCGGATCGAGTCGTTCGGCGGCATCAAGGGCGTCGTCAAATTCGATTTGCTGACTCATGGCGATCTCCTGACAGGTGAGAACAATTCCAAGGGACTTGGCACGCAGAACTCATCGCGGTGCGACAGACTTCGCGTTTGGCGGGTCGATTCCAGCCAGCGGTCAAACTCCGAGTCATCGGCATCGGACCATGCTCCGGCTGATTCCAGAATCGCCGCTTGAGCTTGGCCGGAGGGTGACGAGAGTTCGACCGGCTCAAGGCTGATCCGAACCCTGGCCCCATCGGGAAGACTCGTGTCCCGCTCCAATTCGATCATCCGACCGTGAACCGTGCCGGTGAGTGTGGATTGCATCGCGATGAACTCCGTAACTGGTTCGCATGCGACAAACGGAAACAGGGGAACCGTTCTTCCGTTGCGCTATCGTCTTCACCTGTTTCGGTCGCCAAGTATGTCAGCCAAGGATAGCCGAGGGAAGCGGTCTTCGTTGCCATCGTGCGTCAGTCGACATCCTCAATCGTGTACATTTCCATCAGCAACTCGACCATGCGATTCGTTCTCGCTTCGATCATCTCTACCGTCCATTCGGGTGCGGTCGCGAGGCTGTGTGATTTCCCTTTGACCTTGAATGACAGCGTGTTGAGCGCCAGCTTGTTGCGGTAGCCGATGTCGATCTCGTGCCCGAGGAACTTGCGTTTTTCGACCAGTGTCTGTTTTTTGTCGAACGGAGCGGTCGCGAGCTTGGAGTTGTAGCCGCTGAGCGTCAGGTTCCCGAGACGGTCTACATGCTTTTCGTGTAGTCGGGCTGCTTCCTTGGCGTTTCCATCGGCGATCATGTTGATCCAGGGGTCCGTGATATTCTCGGTCTGGGGCAGAACATGCTCGACGGTCCAAACGTACTTGTACCCGTCGTTACGTGCCCAGAGATTGGGATCGTACTCGCGGTTGTGATGGGTCTCGTCGAGCTTCACCAGCAAGTAACGCGTCATCAGAATGTTAGACGAATACATCCCGCCGCGCAGTGCTTTTTCAAACTCGTCCCGAGTGGCGAAGCGGCCGGGCAGGAGCAGCTTGTCGCGGAAAAACTCGAAGGTGAGCTTGTCGCCGGCAGCAATTCGGTCCTGACAAGCCTGGACCAAGTCCATGTGCCCCTGGTCGAGATCGCGCGTGCCAGGAAAGTCCGTGACGTTACGCCGAACGTAGTACCGTTGCAGGAGGTCAACGGCGCGCGGGAGCACGTCTGGTTTCGCGATGGCTGCATTGGGGAGCGAGAAGAGATAGAGCAGAACCTGATAGGCCGGCGATGCATTGATGTTTCTGAGATCGTTCAACTGTCGCCGCATCTCGTCGTCGAAGCCGTTTTCCTCGGGCGCGATCAACCTGCCATACAGGGCTGCCATCTTGCACAACCGGTCAAAGACCGACTGGGCATGCTCCTTGATGAGCTTTTCGTAGATGGCGATGATCTTGGACTTGATCGCTCGCGGGATGCCTTTGACCTCGACCGATGAATCCCAGCGAAATGCGTTGTAGAAGTGGCGGAGAAACCGTTCCTGGTCTGTGGCATCGGGAACCGCATCGATGATTGCCTGCCAGCGATCGTAAGAGTCGTTGATGTTCACTTGATGCTGCTTGTCCATCTCAGCCAGCATCTTGTTCTTGATGATGTCGATTGCCGAGAGCGGAACGCCCCGATTGTTGAGTGTCTCAAACAGCGTGAAGGCGTCCGCTTGTGAAGAGACGGAAATATGCACGAAGACGAGCTGGTTGATCTTGGACACCAGCGCCACCAGCCCCTTCACTTCCGTGGGAATCTTGTCGAGAAAGTACCGCTGCGCCTTGCACATAGATCGGACGCCGAGATGTTTCGGCTTCTCGCGGGCTTTGATCAATCCGATTTCGCTCAGCAGATACTGGTAGTCTTCCAAGTTGCGGTTCTGGCTGCTCGGCTGGACTCGCAGAAAGCACATCTTGGACTGTTCGATCCAGCCACCTGGTTCACCTTTCTTGAATTCGCCTTCTTTCTTCTTCTTGACCAGCTTGTTCCGCAGGCTGGCGAGCGAATCCTGAAATTCCTGGCGATCTTCTTCATCGTCGAACACGCATTGTTCCTGGAGTGCAATCAGGCGTTGATAGATCGCCATCATCAGCAACGACAGCGTTGTTAGCCGCTGCTGGCCGTCTACCACATCGTAGATGACCTCGTCTCCAGGGCTGGGCGGATCGCCGTCCTTCACGCAAATCAATGATCCCATGAAATAGCCGGGATCATTTTCGTCGATATCTTGGAGAAGTCGCTCCCAGTCGGCTTTGCCCCAGGTGTATCCCCGCTGGTACTTCGGGACGTGGTAGTGCTCGTGAGCACCTGAATCGCTTCTGACGATGTTTGAGAACGGCATGCTGTGCGCGTTCATGCGGCTGCCCTTTCCGCAACGACCACGGTCGTGACCGTGTCGATTGAAATACAAGTTTGAGGAATCAAGTCGGCAAATCATTGCACGAAGTAGTGTCTTCTCCTTTGTGCCTTCAGGTAACAACCAGCTCACCGGCTCTCCGGCGAACCGAGTGCTGTTTGTTTGAGCCGAATCAACTGCCAGCAGGGTGGCATGCTTGCCCGGCTTCGGCAAGCTTAGAGTTTGGCGCGGTGGCCCTGGCGGGGGTGGCCCTGCTCTCGCCCCCGAAGCTGTCCAAGCAAGAGCGACGTGGAATCGAACGCCAGACTTGGCAATGATGGCGTGCCAATGACAGCCAAACCCGTGCCAGACATGGAACTCAGACATGCTCCGTTCGATCGCCGATTTGGCACGCGAGACTCTGCCGCTTTTCGCACGTCCTCAGGGTGTTGATGAGCCGTTCCTGTTGGCGTGCCAGTCGGGATTGGAGGTGCTGCAAGAATCAGGATCGGCCTTTTGGAAGCCGGTGTTCGAAGCGCTGGACTTTTGCGCTGCGGGACTTCCGGGAGGCGCTGCCGTTGTTACTCATGCGGACCTCAATGCGTTGTGCCGCGCCGACGCCAAGATCCTTGAATTTTCCGATGACTTATCCCTGCACTTGGAGCAGGCGTCTCGCGCGTTGCTTCAGCGCCTGCGCCCGGGACTCTTTGTGCCCGCCTCCGCAGGGCGGACCGACGGATCTGAAGAATCGTTATCGCCGGCGGATGAAGAGGACTTGTTGGCGTTTCTGCACTACTTGTCGCTGATGGAGTTCCATAGTCACCAAACGATCGTGCGGAAACTCCGGGACGACCGCCTGTCCTTGACGGGACTGGTCATGAACGCGGTGGGACTCGTCTTGTACTCGGTCGTTGAAGGGTTGTTCTTTACCTTCGTGAAACATCGTTGGCCGCAAGCGATGTATCGCACCGGGACATGGGAAGAGCAGCCGATCTTTGATGAGACCGCTGGGAACCGCACGGAAGTCGACCCCAAACCCGGACCGGACCCAGGCGCGGAGGCAACCGAGTTGCAGGAAACGGAACGCAAGAGACGGTTCTACGAACGTCTGCGCGAAATCCTGTGCCGAGTCGATGCGTCGGCGCAGGCTCAGCAGACCAAGGACGAGGCACCTTCACAGCCGGCGCGGACATTGGTCACGAATTTGCTCGCGCGCAGAATGCCGATTCTGCTCGCGAGTCTCGGCAACTTCCAGAACATGCACGACCTGAGCGACCGTTTGCACATGCCGAAGCGGTCGGAGCGTCGGGACATGACGAGCGATCAACCGTTGCAGCCCGGTCCCAATCTGACCGTTTTGCAAACCCATGAATCGTGGAAGGGATCACCAAATGGGAAAGAGAAACCCGTCGCGGAACTCTACTTGACCCAGTCATGGCCGAGCCTCACGCGACTCATCTCTGTGAAATACATCCGAGAATTCGTGATGCCGACGGGACAAGAGGTGCGTTTTCATGTGCGAGTGTTTCTCCATCGTCCGGGAGGCCCGCCCTGCTTGGGCACGAATTCGCTGCTTCCCATGCGGGACTTTCTGCACCCCGAGAATCCGATGCTGATCCATGCGGACTTTCTGGCTCGGCAGGCAGATCACGCACTGATCGCAGGCGGGCTGCACATGGAGTTGTTGGGAGTGTCTCAGGCGGAAACACCAGGGCTGGAATACCCGGAATTCTTATTCGTCCACCGCGAGCGAATCCGGCGACGCCTATTCGGATGGGGTTCCAAGTTCAAAGAAACATCTGACTTTGCGGTCTTGCCGCGCCAACAAATGCTGCGGCTCGTGGAAGAAGACGAATCGGAGAACCTTTGGCGGAGCGACCGCAAACTACTCCAGCAGAATCTGCCTTCCTTGCCGGACGATCCGCTGGCCGTCTATTTCTTTTTCGGCAATGACGACGACGACAGTGGCCCGACACCGGCGGTCGACCCGAGCCCGACTCCGAAACAGGTGGTTCCTGTCTAGTAGCTCATGGTCGCAAAGTGGCACAGCTTGCTCCTGACCCCTGATCGGTGCGCCCAACGCATTCACCGGCTGTCCGTCGAGCCAAGTGTTGATTCTTCCAGACGAATCAACTGCCGGTAGCGTTCGATGACTTCCGGTGTGGCGACGTTGGGCAGGTGTTTCTCCAGCACGATCGTTTCCAGCGTGTTGATCAGCCGGCGGAATTTGACTTCGCGCAGTTCGTGGCGCTCGGATTGTTCCTCAGACTCGACGCTTTGCTGGCGACGTTGATCGTAGGACTTCCAGGCGGGGAGTTGTTTCAACTCGGCGAGCAGTTGTTGTTGATTGGCGGGATTCAGCAGTGGGGATTCTTCCCAGTGTTTGGCGTCCCCCAAGTCCGGCCACTTGGCGGTGATTTCCTGCAACAACTCGCGACGACCCGAGCCGGGGCGGCGTCGACCGCCCTGAGCCGGTCGCCGGGGATTCTTGCGGTGCGTGTCATACGCGGCGACCACGGACGCGGCGGCGTCCTGCAGAGTGAACCCGAGTCCCTTGCTGAGTCCCGTGACGATCCGGCCCGCGACCGGGCGGCCCTGGTCGACGAAGGTTTGCAACGTTCCGGTCAGTGCAGCGCCGTTCGATGGCGGACGGGTGTTGCCGCCGGGTGCTGTGTCGGGCGGCTTTTGCTTTGGTTCCGGTTCCGAGTTCTTGTCGGTGGCCGGATTCACTTCGGGCCGCGTGGACGGCGCATCCGCAGCGTCGAGGGTCATGCGGCTGTACGTTCGCAACAGGACGTCGGAGGTTCTCAACGGGATGTCAATCGTGTGGCCCGCGACGACGGCGTGCGCGTATGCTTCCGCGAACGAGACGCCGCCGTTGCCGTCGATGTCGCAGTCGGTGATCGGAACACCGTTGCGGCTGCGGCCGGCGATCGCGCCCCAGAAGTAGCTGCTGAACTCTTCGTCGTGAATGATGTCCGGCCGGCATCCGGCCGCCGGCAGATCGTGTCGCTGCGCGAAGAACCCCGCGCGGAGCTGCGGGGCCAGTCCCTTGGTTTCGTCCAGGTCGTTGAAAATCGTGTGGCCGAAGCCGCCGCAATAACACTGGGCCATGACCATCACCACCGGCACGGACGACGGCAGTTCGTTCAGCCACCGGGTGAACTCGCGGGC
>JANMLE010000626.1:0-1489 GCA_031372385.1 Planctomycetota bacterium
CCGACCGGGCGTCGTCACCGTCTTTGGCCGCGATGTCGACCCACAGGTTCTTGATCTCGGGAACCACCTTCCTGTCGTCAGGAGACTGCAGGTGAATCGGCTTGCGGGCGATGACTCCGACCACGGGACCGGTGCGCGTCCAGACTTGAACACTCTGTCCGATCAGCACCTGCGGATCCCAACCGCCGATCGCGTGAAACCAGAGGAATCCCTTGTCGTCGATGTGCTTGACGAGCAACCCGATCTGGTCGCAGTGACCGGCAAGCATGATTCGGGGCGAACCGTGGGGATTGACGACGGCGGTCACATTGCCATGCCAGTCGGTGCGGACTTCGTCGGCAAATCCCTGGGCGTAACGTCGAACCACCTCCTGCACCGGCCGCTCGTAACCCGACGGGCTGGGTGCCTCCAAAAGTTGCTTGAGAAACTGAAGCTGTGGTTCGAGCATCCGGGTGTCCTTCAACGTCGCCTGGGCAATTGAAAAGTTGTGATGTCAATCCGTCGACACGAGCGTCCGCAGGCCGGATTGTGCCTCGTTCGCCCGTGTCACGGGACGACGATAATGCGGTGCAAACTGGCGGAAAGGAAGAGATTTTCTTTGACGATCAGAAAGCCCCCCGTTACTTTGCTTCAGTCTCTGAACGCGAAGTGCCCCCCGGAATCACCGTACACGAAAGGATTCATGATTTTCCCGTCCAATGGCCTTGGGTTGTTTTGGCACGGACAGGAGTTTAAGGTTGAGGCGGTCGGGTTTGCTGGGTGGCCCCCACCGATACGACCTCAACGTTGTTGACGTATCCGCAGGGTGAATGAATCGATGCTTCGTCTGCGCCGGTGTTGGTAGCGCGGAGTTTTTCAGTCGGTTCTTGTGCAGACATCGGATTCGAAGATGTCCCGCTTCTTTTCAAGGAGGATTTGTGATGAGCGTAGCAATGCTTGATTCCCTTCCCCAGACCCTGGCGGAAAAGATTGAAATGGCCGTTCAAGTCCGAACGGGTGGACGAATCCGCGGACTGCAGGTTCGTGTTTCCGATGGCGGAATCGTGATCTCCGGTCGCGCGGCCACTTACTACACCAAACAGTTGGTGACCCACGCCGCGATGGAAGCGGGCGATGAGTTGCTGGTGACCAACGAAGTCGAAGTTGGCTGAAGTTCGCCAACTCCTTCGCGGTTCCCTTTTCAAGAGCCTGTTGGGCGGCGGAGGGCGCGGTGGCAGCGATCCCAGTACACCACCTGAACCAGCTACGAGCGGCTGGGTTGCTGATCTCGGAGCCGTTCGGCCCCAACCACGTCGGCTTCCCAGACGGCGTGATCGTCTGCAAGCCGGCCTCGGTGGCGGGCCACTCGCTGCCGGACTACGAAGGCCGATGGGCTCTTGATGGCCCTATGCTCGATGCTCCGGGATTGTTTCTGCACGCGGACGGCGGGCGGTGGTTCGTTAGCTCACACGACTACGTCCCCGGCCCTGGACCGGGCGACTTCGTCAAC
>JANMLE010000635.1:0-1667 GCA_031372385.1 Planctomycetota bacterium
GAACTGATAATGGATCAACGCCAGCCGCAACAGCAGGGGCAGCGGCGATGGCGCGTGGCAGAACTTCTCCAACTCGCCGAGCGAACTCATCAAGTCTTCGTGAGGCGGTGGGACGAACGTGGCGTCGTTGAGCGTACAGCCGGGCGGGCCGATCCAATTCTGTGAGCGGCGAAACTCACCCGGCGTCAGATGATCGCCAGCGATCCCCTCCATGAGCTGCTCGTGAACTTCACACAACAACCGCAGACAGACCGGCAAGTCTTTCAACCGCTGCAAGCCGTCCTCCATCGCGCGGACATAGTTGCGAACCTCCACCACATCCGATTGCGGCGACGGTGGAACGCTGGCCGCTTCAAAGAAGTACAGGTCCGACAGCGAGGCCTGTGTCCCCTCGATGCGGCTCGACAAGACCGCCTCACGGTGCATGAAGGGGCGGATCAGCAGGTACGGATTGGGCAGAGTCCGGCCGATCCCGGCCAACTCGCTGACACCACGATCCGCCGCCGACAACTCGCCCGCCAATTCCCACGTCAGCAACAGTTCGGGTGGAAGCGGATTGGGAACAAACACCAGTATCCCCGCTCGTGTTTGAGCAGTCGGCCCGACCGACGTTCTGAGAAGTCTTGAGGTTGCATCGAATGTTACCGAATGACCATTCCGCGCGACTGAATTGTACTTTCATCTCCCAAAGTACAATTCGCAGGCTGGGAATGGTACTCCGGTATCAATCGGGCTTGCTTGATACTGAAGGTGCTGGCTGTTGAAGAGCCTGAACCAACAACGCCGCTGGCAGTCGATCGAACATTGGAAAACATCCCAAGGTGATGAACGCGATCGAATCATTCTCAGCGTGGCCTACGGACTGAATGAGGAGACCGGTCTGAGCAGTATGAGCTTCGGCCCGCTCAACCGAGCGGGTGGCGAACGCCGACTCAACGTGGCGGTCACTCGCTCCCGCGAGGCCATCACCCTGGTGAGTCCCATTCGATCCGATTACATCGACCTCAACCGGACCAAATCGCGGGGCGCACGGCTGCTGCGCGCCTATCTCGACTACGCGGAGCGCGGACCATCCGCCCTGGCCTCCGAATCCGTGGAGACTGGCCGCGACTTCGAGTCCCCGTTCGAGGAGGCCGTTGCACAAGCGCTGATCCGGATTATTCATCAGCCGCAGGGCGCTAGCCCAATGGCACTGACTTTAACCAAGTAACCCGAAGCGTGAGCGAGGGAAACCCAGGGAAACGCCACTGCCACTCGCCCTCGCTTACGCATCGGGTTGGTAAAGTCAGTGCCATTGGGCGCTAGCCCACGGTTCCCCCAAGAACCGGACGCTAGCGCGTTCCGGCTGATTGACACACTGTCTTGCAGCCGGTTTTCGTAATCCGCGAAACATCAGCAAGTCGCTATGTGCTGGGCATTGAGTGTGACGGCGCGACGTACCACCGCACGGCGACGGCCCGCGACCGTGACCGCATTCGCCAAGAAGTGCTAGAGGAGCTTGGTTGGAGGGGCAAGCTCATTCGCATCTGGTCCACGGACTGGATTCGCAATCCCGCCCATCAAATCGAACGAATTGCCAACGCCTTTCGCGAGGCATTGCTGCTGCCAGTGACGTCGCCGATGGAAGTCCCCAATGTCTCGCCACCATCGCCCGAGGCTGAGCCGAT
>JANMLE010000691.1:0-8693 GCA_031372385.1 Planctomycetota bacterium
ATCGAGCAGGGTCTGCAGCGAACCGACGCCGATCCGCTGCAGCATCTGTTGTTGTTCGTCGGGGGTGGTGAACAAGTACGACACGGGGAGCCTCGGAAAGGGAGGACGGGGGTCAGGGGTCAGGGCTTGTGATTCTTTATAGCGTGGGTTTCAACCCACGCTAGCTGTCGTTCCGCGTCGGCTAAAGCCAACGTGACAACTTGTGCTGCACCGCCTTTGAACATGAAAGATTCACACGCACTCAGGGGACAGGGGTCAACAGACGAAAGACAAGGGGGGCGACACAGAGAACCGTGTCGCGCAGGAATCAGGCTGTATTCTCCCTGACTCCTGATCCCTGTCCCCTGACCCCTGAACTCTTGCTTCTGCTCGCTAGTGCTTCTCGGCGTCGCAGTGCGACTTGTACGCCGTTTGACTCAGCAGCGACGACAATTCACCGGGATTGCTCAGCCGCACCTTGATCATCCAGCCCTTGTCGTACGGGCTGCTGGTCAGCAGTTCGAGATTGTCCGGCAACTGGTCGTTGCGGCCGATGACTTCGCCGCTGACGGGAGCGTACAAGTCGCTCACCGCCTTCACGCTCTCGACCTCACCAAACGGCTGTCCCTGGGTGATCTTCCTGCCGATCGCGGGGAGATCGGCAAACGTCAGGTCACTCAGCAGATGCACGGCGAAGTCGCTGATGCCGATCGTGGCGACATCCCCTTCGACCGCGGCCCATTCGTGCGTCTTGGTGTACTTCAGGCTGGCGGGGTCCATGTCAGGCGAACTCCTTTCGCAGAGTGAGAGCAGACTGAGAATCAATAAGGCAGAGCTTGCGGCGGCTCGCGAGCGAAGGTCAAAGATCAAAGGGAAGTTCAAACAGCACGACTGTCAGGTGGCGGACCGGGCGGGGCCGGACTTCGGATCCGCCGGCTGTTCGTACTCGGCAATCTTGGCAATCCGGCGGGCGTGGCGTCCCCCTTCAAACGGAGTCGACAGCCAGAGCTCGATCATGCGCGAGGCGAGCCGTTCCCCCAGCAGATCGGCCGACAGGCACATGACATTGGCGTCGTTGTGCCGCCGGCTCATTTCCGCCGACAGATCGTCGTGACAGAGCGCCGCGCGAACCCCCCGGAACTTGTTCGCGATCATGCACATGCCGATGCCCGATCCGCAGATCAGGATCGCGCGGTCGACCGTGCCGTCCGACACCGCCTGTGCGGCCTTGGCTCCGAAATCCGGATAGTCGCAGATGTCCGAGGTCGACGGGCCGTAGTCCTGCGCCTCGTGATGCAATTCCGCCAACTGGGCCAGAATCCTGTCCTTGATATTGAAGCCGCGATGGTCACTGGCAACAGCAATTTTCATGAGTCTCGTTCAATCGGTAAGGCGTTGGCGTCAAACAGCCGGCGGATGGTAATCAATGGCACAAACGTCAAGTAGCCACGGTCGCCAGACCGTGGGATTGTGGCGGCCATTTCGAAGTTCCCACGCTCTGGCGAGCGTGACTACGAAGTCGATTTGCGTTTGGACTGAAGATCTCGTTCTACTTGGGGACATGTCGCAACTCATTCTGATCCTGTCGGCCCCAGTTCGTCCACCAACTTAATGATGTGCCGTTCGATCTCGGCTTTACAGTCGTCGTACTCGCGCCGCGTTCCGCCGTAGGGGTCGGAGACGTCCCGACGGTCCTGCGACAGCGTCCGGACCCGCGACGCCAACTCGGGGAACTCGCCGAGAATCACCTGCTGGTGGGCGCGCGTCATCGTCAGGATGTGATCGGCTTGGATCAACAACCGCTCCGTCACCGGCTGACTTTCATGGCTGCGCAGGTCGATCCCTTCCGCCTTCAGTGCGGCGACCGCTTCGGGACTGGCTTGTGATCCGACACCGGCCGACAATCCGGCGGACAACACGGCAAAGCCCCGATCCATCAGATCGTCTTCGGGACACTTCAGCCGTTCGGCCAGATGCCGCCGGAACAGCGCCTCGGCCATCGGACTGCGGCAGGTGTTTCCCGTGCAGACAAACAGGTAGATCTCGCTGACCAGACGATCGAGGTTTCGCACCGAGATCATCCCCTGATGCACCAGATCCCAATGATCTCCGCGAAAGCGGATGGTTGTCGTCGGTTCTCCATAGCGGCAGGGGCCGTCGTCAATCACCAGCGACACCTGTTCGCCAAACAGCAACGCGGCATCGGCGGCGGTCCGCGCGAGTTTGCCCCCCGATGTCCCCGACGGTGTCCCCGACAATCCGCGATCCGAAGTCACCACGAGCGGGGCGGGACACAACTGCTGAACTTGCAGGATCGCTTCATGCGCCGGAACGCGCAGCGCCACGGCCGACTCGCTTCCCGACAACAACTGCCGGGTCGCTTCGGGCAGCGAGTCATACAACCCGTTGAGCACCGACGTTTCGAACTCCATCGTCAACGGCCCCGGCCAGGCGCGTCGAGCCAGCTTGTCGGCGGCCGGCGGCATGTTCGGGACGTAGTCATGCGCCTCGTGCGGCGACTTCAACGCCAGCACCGCCTCTCCCGGCGACAGCGATCGCAACCGCTGCACACCGGCTTCACTGAGCGCCCCCGCCGCCGCCACATAGGCCGTCTCCGTCGGAAACGCCACGAGATGCCCCTCGGCCAACAACTGACACGCGCGATGGATCACATCGCGCGGGTCGTCGGCGTTGCGGATCTCGATGATCTGCGGCATCAGGAAACCATCCGAAGAAGTTTGAAAGGGGGCGCAATATGGCTGGAATTTCCGGGGCAACCACGTCGGTCTGCATACCAGCCGGATCGTCCAGGCGGGACATCTGAGGCGGCGAAAGTGTATCCCTGCGTCTCCGGGCGTTCAAGGAGCGGTTATCCACACTCAAGCGGCACCCAATGCGTCCGTGAGTGGGACCAAGTAACGGAAGGCGATGAAGTTGCGCGGAACCGCGAGACGCAATCTGACTCCTCCGGCGCGATAGGGCAGGGCGACGTGCCACGGCTCACGGGTAGGCGCGGATGTCGCAAGGAACATGAAACAAACCGATGAGGCCGCATCACCCACGGTTCATCATGGCGATTCACGACACAGTGCTGCGCAACACGCTCACGGCCACTGGACATCCGGCATACTGGCCGATTCAATACGACACACCTCTCGCGTCACCCCTCATCGGGCCGCTTCCCGGTCAGGCGATCCGCCAACCCAACCGTTTCAGTTTCATCTTCAACCGCACAGAAAGGACCGAATTCATGAGCACGCCATTTCGAGTCGCCAGCTTCAACGTGGAAAACCTGTTCAGTCGCGCGAAGGTCTTGAACCTCCAAGATCCCACCGATGTCAATGATGCGCTGAAACAAATCGCCGAGCTGCAGACGCTGCTGAAGAAGGCGATCTACACGCCCGCCGTGAAGGCCGAGATCCTCAGTCTGTTTGGACAAGTGAGCTCCTTCATCGACATTCGCGAACACCGCGGCAAGCTGTTCACGAAGTCGGCCAGTGGCCTGAAAGTGACAGCGTCGGGACGCGGCGACTGGGATGGCGACATCGAATTCAAGCGGGCCAAGATTTCTGAAATGGCCCGTGAGAACACGGCCAAGGTGTTCAAGTCGGTGAAGGCCGATCTCGCGTGCATCGTGGAAGTCGAGAACCGGCCGATCCTCCAGTCCTTCAACTTGGAGGGATTGGATTCCAAGAAATTCAACTTCCCAATGCTCATCGACGGAAACGACCAGCGCGGAATTGATGTCGGTTTGCTCAGCCGCTTTCCCATCGGCACGATGCAGACGCACATGTTTGACAAGGACAGCCAGGGTGTGATCTTCAGCCGCGACTGCCTGCAAGTCACCGTCGAACTTCCCAACGGCCAGCCGCTGACGATCTTGTGCAATCACCTGAAAAGCAAAGGCTTTGGCTCGCCGATCACGAACGATGCGAAGCGCAAACGCCAGGCCGAACGAATCAAACAGATCCTGCAGGGCTTCAATCTCAGCCAGGATCTCGTGATCGTGGCGGGTGACATGAACGACACCCCGGATTCCGCCGCGCTCGCCCCCATGCTGGGTGTCCCCAATCTGTTCGATGTCCTCGAACTCCAATTCGGCACCGATATGCCGGCGCGCGGCACCTTCAATTTCAGCGGCCAATGGAACCAGATCGACTTCCTGCTGGTCTCCAAACCGCTCAAACAAGCCTTCCAATCTGCCGGAGTCGAACGCCGCGGCATCTTCAAATTGAACCAACTCACCCACGGTGCCGAGACCCCGTTTCCAACCGTCACTTCCAAATCCAACGCGGCCTCGGATCATGCGGCAATCTTCGCAGACTTCAAACTCTGAGAACGATGGCATGTCCGGCAGATGCCACGGTCGCACCATCTGCGGGAAGGCCGTGCGTGTTGCAGTGATGGCTCCGTCAACAATCCACGTCTCTTCTTCATTTTCATTATGTCGGAACGGAACGAGCTGGATTCTGCTTCGGCCGGATGACTCCGTCAACAATCCACGTCTCTTCTTCATTCGCACGGCCACGTCGAAGACTCCGTGACCGTGGCACCCGCACCCGGCGCGCAACAACGGAGGAGCGGACGACGCATTGTCGATCACGGAACTGTCGCTCATCAGGTGGTGCTTCTCACTCACGGCGATGCTGTGGCCGATCCAGCGGCTGACTTCGTGTTGAGGATATTTCCTCGCGAAATCGGTCTCGGCACAACTTCGCAACGTCTGGAACAAGTCATCCCACGGAACCAGCCCGGCTCGGAGGATGATCTTCTCAAAACCGCAGTACAGGTTCGACCGGTGTGAACTCAGTTGGACGATGTTGTCCAATCTTCAACGACCAATCCCGCCACTCGGGACAACTCGCGGACATTGTTCGTGACCAAGACTGTTCCCGCGCTGAGCGAATGGGCGGCGATCATGTTGTCGAGAGGACCGATCGGAGTTCCGCGAGACTCCAACTCGGAACGGACAATGCCGTAAAGCCGCGCGGCGTCTTCGTGAAACTCCAAGACTGCAACTGTCGTCAGAAACGCATCAATGACCGCATGGTTCTTGGACGGGTCGCTGCTCTTGTCGGCACCGTAGCGAAGCTCGGCCAAAGTCACCGCCGAAATGCCGACTTCTCCAGGCTGAGTCTGATGCAGGCGTTGAAGAACGGAAGGAAACTTCCGTCGAAAGATAAACACGCAGATGTTGGTGTCGAGCAGATACTTCACTCGAAAATCGCCTCACGCTGTTGTTCCGGGGGTTGGTTACGCTCCCGCATGAAGTCATCCGTCACGAGATTTAGACTTTCGTCAAAAACCTCCCACGGGTTGGCATCTTTCGGGATGAGCAACACCGACCGGCCCACGCGTTTCACGTAGACTTCGCCAGCGTCGAGTTGAAATCCTGCCGGCAATTGGACCGACTGTCCAATGCCGCGAGTTGTCACCGTTGCCGTAACCATGTGATGCCCTTTGTGCAGTTCACTAGCCGCACAGATTCTACTTCCCCACCTAACCATCGGCAATTAGGGTTGAAACCCACGGCGACCTTCGGCGGTCGCTCTGCGACCAAGGACAAGAACCCTGCCGACTCGTTGAGGGAACTGCGGGGTGCCACGGTCAGGGAGTCTTCGACATGGCCGTGTTCTTCGGTGAGCGAATGTCGGAGGCCGGGGTCACACCGTCTGCGGGAGGACCGTGCTTGTGGCTGTGATGACTCCGTCAACAATCTACGTCTCTGCTTCATTCGCACGGCCACGTCGCAGACTCTGTGTCGTGGCACCCACCCGCGCGTGCCGATTCAATTCTTGTCACGCCGCATCCAGTATCCCGAACGACGGCGCTTGTGAGCCACGGCCAGAACGACGAGCGTATCAGTGCCGGCCACTCGGTAGTAGACGAGATACGGGAACCGTTTCAGTCGGACCCAACGGTAGTGTGTTCGGAACTCGGTCCCGGTCGCAGGACTTTCGGCAATGCGAACCACGACGCGATTGATTTCGTCCGAGAACGCAGACGCAGTCTGCTCGCCCGCTCGCGCGGCATACCAGCCGCGAGCTTTGAGATACTCGCGGCTGGCAGAAGTGTCGACGACGACGGAAGCGGGCATGACGGCTCTACCGCTGTGACTTCAATTCCGACCAGGGAACACCGGCCGACGGGTCAGCTTCCCAGACGGCGAACCGGCGATCGAGTTCTTCCGCCCAAGCGTCATCGAGCATGTCGCTCGCTTCCGGGCTGAGGCTGTCCAGCAAGTCCTGAACGACGCGGACTCGTTCCCCTTCGGGCAGTTGCAAAGCGTCTCGAACAATCGTCTCTCGCGGTGCGATCATCGCTCGGTCTCCTGTGAATCGGACGGATACAGAATACCCGAAACCGCTCGCAGCGTCAGTCGGATTTGAAATGTCGCCTGAGACGTAGGATGGCCGCCCTCGGCCGTCCGTGTTTTTGGACGAACGGCCTGTACACCGCAAGACGGCCGAGGGCGACCATCCTACGCGCTGATGACGCGCGAATCGTTCGTCGCGGAGCGACGAGGGAATGTGTGGAGACGACGACACACATCCCTTTGGCGGCCGATGGTGTGGCGATGGTTCCCTCGTCGCTCCGCGACGAGATGGTTTGGCGTGTTGGCCGACCGTGGGTTGAAACCCCACGGCGACCTTCGGCGGTCGCTCTGCGACCAAGGACAAGAACCAATGAGTCACCGCGTTCCCACTCAGTCAGTTCTCATCTATGCCGATCCAAGAGTTTGGCCAACGACGAGCCGCTCGGAAGTCCACGCCGGCCTAATCGCAGTGCTTCATAGATTGCCGACCACGTTTCATCCGTTCCTTTTACTTGTCCAGATTTCTGATTCGGCCAGTCCCCCGTTGCTGCCTTGTGCATGTCCGCCCAAGCGAGGACTTGGTTGACTGTTAGCGGCGAAAGAGCCTTTATGTTTCGCACGCCTCGGTGCGCAGTTAGCAATTTCGCGAGCGTCAATCGACCACTCAGGCCGCGTCTGCCTCGACTCAGCGCAGTATCGATTCCGACCCATGTTTCGTTCGTGCCTGTCACCGGACCAGATTTCACATTCGGCCACTCATCGGTCGCCGCGTGATGCGAGTCAGCCCACACCAAAATCTGCTCGACGGTCAAATCTGACAAGTCCTTTCGATTCCGGACGCTTCTTTCCTCGGCCAGCAATTTAGGCAACGACGAACCGCCCGGAAGCCCACGGACGCCTGCTTGCAGCGAACTATCAATTTTGGCCCACGTCTCATCCGCACCGATCACTCGTCCAGAGTTCCGAGTTGGCCAGTCACCGGTTGCCGCGTTGTGCGCGTCCGCCCATGCCAGAATTTGCTCGATTTTCAACGGCGGAAGATCCTGCTTGTTTCGGACGTCGCGGTGATCGGCCAGCAGTTTGGGAAGTGAGGAGCCACCCGGAAGTCCGCGTATGCCTCGCGTCAGTGCAGCATTGATTCCAGCCCAAGTTTCGTCCGTGTTGGCCACCAAGCCAGAATTATGTTTCGGCCAGTCATTGGTTGCCGTCTTGTGGAAGTCGGCCCACGCCAGAATCTGCTCGACCGTCAGCGGAGAAAGATCCCGTATGTTTCGGACGCTGCGATGCTCTGCCAGCAGTTTGGCTAGTGAAGACCCGCCGGGAAAACTGCGATTACCTTGCTTCAGCGAGCTATCGACTGAGCCCCACGTTTCGATCGTGCCTGCCACGATCCCAGAGTTCTTGTTTGGCCATTCGCCCGACGTCGCCTTGTGCGCATCCACCCATGTCAGAATCTGTTCAATGCTCAGCGGCAATAGACCCTTTGTGTTTCTGACGTCGCGGTGTTCGGATAGCAATTTGGCCAACGACGAGTCGCCCGCGAGGCCACGTTTACCTAACCTCAGTGCGTAATCAATTCGCTTCCACGTTTCGTCCTCGCCTGTTATTGGCCCTGATGTCACAGTCGGCCAGTCACCGGTCGCTTCCTTGTGCGCATCGATCCAAGCCAGAATCTGCTTGATCGTCAGTGGCGGAAGATCCATGAAGTTTCGGACCCCGCGCTGCTCGTCCAGCAGTTTGGCAAGCGAGGAACCACCCGGCAGTCCGCGTCGGCCTGCCCGCAGTGAGTGCTCAATAGCGCGCCAAGTTTCGTCAGTGCCAGTCACTTTCCCAGAGGTCACATTGGGCCACTCACCAGTGGCCGCCCTGTACTCGTCTATCCAAGCTAGAATTTGCTCGATGGTTAGCGACGAAAGATTCATTAGGTTTCGCACGTCGCGGTGCTCGGCCAATAATTTGGCCATCGAAGAGCCGCTTCGGAGGCCACGTCGGCCTGCCCGCAGCGCGTCATCAATTCTCAACCACGTTTCGTCCGTCCCTGACACTTGCCCTGATTTTAGATCGGGCCATTCACCTGTTGCCGCTTTGTATTCATCGACCCACGCCAGAATCTGCTCGATGGTTAGCGGTGGCCTGTCAGTCGTCAGTTCGACCGTCCGCACATAGAACGCATGCTCGAAGTCACGCAGCAGCAGACGGGGAACATCCAGATGGATGTTGTCGGGAAGATTGATTCGGCCGTCCGATTTTGGCCGTCGCCCTAACGACAGCCGCAGTTGGTCCAGTTCGTCGGCCAGTCGTCGGTCGTGTGCTCGCAAGGCTTTGAGGACCTGCCAGACTGGTTCGAAGGCTGATTGCGAGAGGACTTGGTCGGCGTCTTCGGTCTCGTCGATGAAGA
>JANMLE010000701.1:0-2846 GCA_031372385.1 Planctomycetota bacterium
TCTACTGTGAGGCTTTCGTGGAATGGGAATCTGGGTAGTTCACTTGCGGTTGAATGGGGCGATTGCGTCGCTGCCAAAAATGCCCATGTTTCCAATGTGTGCTGTCGGTTCATGCCGGAAACGCGATCCGTCACAGTAGAAGTAGAGTTGGCGTTGGTTTTCGTCGCCGTTCCGGCCGGAGTTCCCGCATGGACTCGCGGGAGATCGTCATTTCGTCGTCCACCGCACGGCCGTATGCCCGTCGGGTCGTGCCGTTGCCCTCTTGGTCGCGGTCGACCACGCGAACGGACATTGGATCTGGCGCAGGAGCACAAGCCCACGCTCCTGACGTTCACGTGGTGTTGCGGGCACACGAGGCCGACAACGCGGTTGTCGTGGACACCTTCGGTCGCGAGAGTTGAGCGAATGAGTCAAGTTGTGGAATTGACTCTTACGGAGCCATCATCGCTCGCGTGATGAGCGGTGTGGGATCAGGCGTCCACTCGTATTCGGCTCATCACGCGGAGCGATGATGGCTACGTTGGTCTGAGGTGAAGCCCTCGCGGGAATCTGCGATCCGAAGTTCGGCACCGTCGCAACCGTTCTGCATGCGCCGGGAGTTCCCGTCGTGGGTGCTGACCGACGGTCTTGATCCCAAAGACCTGCGCCAAGAGCGGCCACGGAAAGGACACCGCGATTCTCACGCAGTTCGGTCGCGCGATGCGGGAGTTGGGCGTCGAGTTGATCCTGGCGCACAGTCATCAGGCGAAGGGCAGGGTGGAGCGTCGCCACGGTGTTCATTAGTACCGGCGTGTTTCAGGACCGGTTCGTGAAGGCGCTGCGCCTGCAGCAGATCAACACCCTGGAGTCGGCGAACACGTACTTGGAGGAAGAGTTTCTGGATGAGTTGAACGCGCGGTTGCATATCACCATGCGATCACCGAGCAATCTCCATCGGCCAGTTCCTCGCGTCCTGACGCTGGATCATGTGCTGTGTTACCAAGAGCAGCGGGTGGTGCAGAACGACGGGACGGTGTCGTGGTGCAACCGGATTTGTCCGTTGGGCGTCGCCCATCAGAAGCTGCCGCTGATCCGTCAGAAGATCCTGGTGAGCGAGTTGCTGGATGGCACGATGCGGCTGACATGGAAAGGCCGTCCACTGTCCTTGACCGAGGTCCGCACCCGCCCTTCCAAGGCGCAGACGAAACCCACAACCCGCGCGACAACCAAGGCTCCCCACCAGCCCGCTACCACCCATCCCCGGCGTCGTCGCGCCCACCAGAACGAGAATGTGACATTTCCAAGTTGGCGAACCCTGTGACATTTCTATCTCGGTCCAACAATCAGGCGGCGAGCCTTGCGTCGGTTTTGCATTTCGCTAGACTCTCCCACCAGTGTCGGGCGGGTCGCGAGGTCGCGATTTTCTCCCTGCACCCCTAGCTCAATTGGATAGAGCATCGGTCTACGGAACCGAAGGTTGCTGGTTCGAGCCCAGCGGGGTGTACTCAGAAGCCCTCGCAATGCAAGGGCTTCTGTCATTTCTGTGAAATGGCCTTTCCACGACCGAAAGTCTATTTCACAGGATTTCACAAAAACCGTCCGTTTCACGGTCAAATCAAAAAAAAGGGGATCACCTATCGCAGGTGATCCCCTTTTCTGTTGGTCCGCTGACGTGGCTATCCGGCTTGCTGTGGCTGTACGGCCAATTCCTGTGCAAGACGGGCCACGGACTCCCAGTCACCCTTCAGTCGTGCCTGATCGAGTCGCTCCAGAATCTCGTCACTCGGTCGCGTGTCCCAACCGTAACGATTGGCCACTTCCGATGACAACCCGTTGCGAATTCTCTGATAGGTCCGGTTACTCTTGTGGCGCAGCTCCTCATCGGCCACCTGCGCGTAGTTCGACATCAGCACGGAAGCGGAGATGCTGGCATCATCGGCAACGGACTTTTGAATGTGTTCCGCCGACAGGGCGTATTGGAGTGTCGTCTTGCGGAAGACATGCAAGTAGGCAGACCCGTTCGGCTGGGTGGCCGAACAGTCCTTGATCTGGTGGTACATCCAATCCCCGAGATTGTCCGGAACGAAGTCCATTCGCACACGTCGAGACGCAGCAGTGTCGCCACGTTGATGGTGGAACTCCTGTAATCGCTGCGGGAATTCACCAAAGACAAACTCGCTCTTCGTGCGTCGCGTCTCAAGTTCCGAGCGTAGGCTTTCTGGAATCCGAAACCATTTGGTCACGTCCCATTTTCCGGTGGACTGAAAATGGCACTCCGATCCAACCTTCCGCTCATCAATCCATCGCAGACTGCTGACCTCCAATCGCCTTGCCCACGACCAGAGCATCACCTTCACAAATGCTGGAGCGAACGCGAGGCCCGGCCACTCGGTCTCAAAAAAATCCAGCAGTGAGAGGAGTTCGCTGTGATCAAATTGGCGGAGCTTCTTATCCGAGCCTTCGATCCACGTGAATTTTCGCCAAGGATTATCTTCGAGCAGCTTTGACTCCGGCACCACACCACGGACGCACTTCTTCCCAGCATTCAGGCAAGCCCGCTCAAACGCGGCCTGTAAAGCGACCGACCATTTGATGACGGTGTTCGAACTCAGGTTTCCGACTTCAGTCAGTCCTTCGCGCCGTTTTCGCGACCGATCATTGTCCGCGTATTGTACTCGCCAATTTTTTGGCAGCTTGAGTGCAGCCTGCTGGAAATGCTCACAGTCATCTTGACCTGCTTCAGGTTTTTCGGACAGTCGGAGTGCTTATTCTGGACTCAACCAGAAGGGGTATCCGATGGGAAAAGAAAGAGTCTTGGAAGGTAAGAAGCAGGCGCATCGGCCGCGTCGTCGGTACACGGCGGAGTT
>JANMLE010000744.1:0-4407 GCA_031372385.1 Planctomycetota bacterium
GAGCGTCACTCACATGCTGCCCGGTAACTTGGAGTTGCCGGGCCGTTTGCTTCTTTGGGAATCACGTCACTCACTGAACGTCGGGACTGTTCCGACGCAGGAGATTCCGCAAGAATGGCACCGTCTATCGTCCGCAGTTCCAAGGAAAGGATTCCATCTGATGAGTGCGACTTCAACGATCGAATGGACCGACGCGACGTGGAACCCAGTTCGCGGTTGCACGAAGATCAGTCCCGGTTGCACGCATTGCTACGCCGAGACTTTCGCGGAACGGTTTCGCGGCGTTCCGGGCCACCCTTACGAGCAGGGATTTGATCTACGGATCGTCCCGGAAAAACTGACGGATCCATTGAAGTGGCGTGTTCCAAAAATGGTGTTCGTCAACTCGATGAGCGACCTGTTTCACGAGGATGTCCCTGACGAGTACATCGTTGAAGTCGTCCGAGTCATGACGCTTGCGAATTGGCACACGTATCAAGTCTTGACGAAGCGCGCCTCGCGTCTGCGAAGCCTACTGACAACGTCACTCAGTTTCGCCGCGTCACAGTCGCACATTTGGTGGGGTGTGAGCGTTGAGAACCGAAAACACGGTGTCCCCCGGATAGGCGAGTTGCGTGCCGCCCCTGCTGCAATGCGATTCCTATCGATTGAACCGTTGCTGGAGGATATTGGAAACATCGATCTTCGTGGAATTCATTGGGTGATCGTCGGCGGTGAAAGTGGTGCCGGAGCAAGACCGATGGATGAAAGGTGGGTCTGCTCGTTGCGCGATCAGTGCCGATCCGCCACCGTTCCATTCTTCTTCAAACAATGGGGAGGTGTGAGAAAGAGCGAAGCGGGACGGCTCCTCGGAAATCAGACATATGACGAGTTTCCGAAACAGGAACCACGGGTCAACAATCTAACGGACAGTCAGCGTCGGCTGTTGATTGAGACTATTAACCACACGCAGCTTGCGAAGGGAGTTGCATGAGTTCCGACTCCCTTTACCACGGTCGCGAGCAATCGCAAGTCAAGCACCTGATCTTGCAGAGATACCTTGAACGATTCGCTTTCATCATCGGTTCTTGGTCTGACTCAATCACCTACATCGATTGTTTCTCTGGGCCGTGGCAGTCACGTTCCGAGAACTATGAGGACACGTCTTTCGCCATCGCGATTCGGGAGCTGCGCAAGGCACGCGATCAGTTGGCTGCGAATCGTCGGCAAGTTGAACTGCGGTGTTGCTTCATCGAGGAGGACAAAGCGGCGTTTGAAAAGCTGAGCGAATTCGCGGCAACCGTCAACGACATTGAAGTCAACACGCTCAACGGCGAACTCGAAGAATCCATCGACGAAATCGTGGAGTTCGTCAAACAGTCGAAGCGAAAGACGTTCCCGTTTGTATTCATCGACCCGAAAGGTTGGACAGGTTTCGGTCTTGATGTCATCAAACCATTGTTGACATTGCAGCCAGCGGAAGTGCTGATCAACTTCATGACAGAACACATTCGACGTTTCATTGATTGGCCAGACGAATCCAATCAGCAGGGTTTTGTTGAGCTTTTCGGAACCGACTCATTTCGCCAAACAGTATCTGGGCTTTCAGGGGCAGATCGCGACGACGCCTACGTTGAGCAATACATGACTGTCGTTCAGCAAGCCGGAAGGTATCCGTTTGCGAGTTGTGCGATCGTGCTGAAGACCGAAACCGATCGCAGTCATTTCCACCTTGTGTACCTCACGCGAAATCCGAAGGGTATCGAAGTCTTCAAAGGTGCCGAACGCACGTCGATGGAAGAAATGAAAACTGTTCGTGCCGAAGCCCAACAGCGAAGCCGAGTGCAGAAGACAAAGCAAATGGAGATGTTCTCTGCGGAAGAAACTCATGATCCGTCGTACTTTGAGAGCCTTCGCGACCGTTATTGCTCGCTCGCAAGGAAGCAACTCGCCGACCAGCTTCGCAAGCACACCAACATTTCCTACGACGATGCTTGGGTTGCTGCATTGCGGCTACCACTGGTCTGGGAAAGCGACCTGAAAGAGTGGATCAAGGATTGGCAAGCGGAGGGCAAACTTCGATTGGACGGGCTCGCCGCAGGAAAAAGAACACCGAAACGAGGCGACGGGCATATGCTCGTGTGGCTTCCTGCAAACCCGAATCGTTAGACGACCGGTGCCGCAATGGCGAGTGTCCTCGATTGTTTGATCCGTTGCGGGAAACCGGCACATTGATTTACCGAAGTAAAGGATCGATTTGCCATGCGTTCGGCGAACGAACACCTTCCCCGAAACTGTTGATCCGAGTTATGGTCGCGAACCATGAGCACTCTTGCCGAAATTGAAGCCGCCGCTGAATCTCTGCCGATGGAGCAGCAGGAGCAACTGCTGACGTTCCTGGCCTCGCGGCTTCGTCGGAATGGCGACGCGAGAGATGAAACCGAATCCGTCACGCGCGAAGCGACCGTGGTTCTTGAAGAGTTCACAGGAATCGTGGAAGCGATCAAGGACGATACGGCCTTCGTCTCTCTGATGTCGAAGGCCGGTGAAGAACTCATCGGCGAATACTCTGCCGGTGAATTCGCCCAGTTGGGCATTCGCGAACATCGGCGGTTCACCTGTCAAACCGTTGTCGTGAATGGCAAGATTGAAGTCCGATTCCAACCAATCCCCGACGTTGAAGTGACGCCTGAGGAAGAAGCAGTCATTGATCAAGAACTCAGTGAGCTGATTTCGGGTGGCGAACTTGAGGGCGACTACTGATCGGCCGGAATTTGAGATTCATGCCTTTGATGCCGCCCGATCGAGATGGACGTAGCCGCCGTCGACGTGGATCAACTGGCCGGTGGTGTGGCTGGAGCGGGGGGACAACAGGAAGGCGACGGTGTTGGCGATCTCTTCGCACGTCGTCATCCGGTGTTCGAAGGGAATCCGGGCTTCGATCTGGCGGCGGGTTTCGTCGGGGTTGGGGACCGTCGACAGCCAGGTGGCGTACATCGGTGTCCAGCACTCGGCGACGATCACCGCGTTGACTCGGATGTGGTACTTGGCCAGTTCCACCGCCCATTCGCGGGTCAGGGCGTTGCGTCCGCCGTTCGCCGCCGCGTAGGCCGAGGTTCCGCCCTGCCCGGTCTCGGCCACCTTGGAACCGACGTTGACGATCGCCCCGCGCGACTTCTTCAACTCGGGCAACGCGAAGTGGGCCATCTCGTAGTAGTGCAGCAGGTTCTTGCGGAGCGACGCCACGAACCGCTCGGTGTCGCCGTCCTCCAGGTTGACTCCGTCGTTGATCCCCGCGTTGTTGACCAGGCCCTCGATCCGACCGAACTTCGCCACCGTCGCTTCGACAGCGCGGCGGCAGTCCGCGGTTTGATTCAGCTCCGTCGCGACCGCCCAGGCCTGACCACCCGCGGCTTCGATCGTTCGGACCGCGGCCGCGTTGTCGGATTCGTTGCGGCCGACGATGACGGGAATCGCCCCCTCGGCGGCCAGCACCTGCGACACCCCCAGGCCGATCCCCTTCGCGCCGCCTGTCACCAGAATCACCTTGTTCGTCAGTCCCAGATCCATGAGTTTCCCTCCACCGAAATCCTGATTTCAGATTTCAGTAGTTCCAAGTGTGCAGATTTCGCAGTTGCTTTTACTCCGAAGGAGTTGCGTCACATAGCCCAGGGTTGCGAGCGAAGCGAGCTACCCTGGGGAAAATGTTCGACCGAGCGATGTACCCCACCGGGGTTACGTCATCGGTGTTTCTCGAAGGACGCAACCCTTTCAGGGTAGAGGGACACGGTGCTCGCTCACCCAGGGTAGCCCGCAAGCGCGGGCAACCCTGGGCTATGGGACGCAACTCCTTCGGAGTAAATACACCTCCGTTCGAGCCCAAACTTGGCGCTACTGGATTTGAGATTTCGACTCTCGACTCTCGACTCTTGACTCTCGACTCTCGACTCTCGACTCTCGACGTTCGCGATCCGCTCACCAAAACCCCGAAGTCAACAGCCACACCGCGCTGATGGTTGCCAGTGACAGGACGATCGTTTGAAACACCCGCTGCGGGACTCGTTCGAGCAATCACTTTCCCGCCCACAGTCCCGCAATGACCGCCGGGACCAGGCACAGATTCAGCGTCAGCGAGCCGACGTTGATCAGGCCCAGGTGGATGCTGAACGGAACCTTGAAGATGTTCACGAACAGGAACAGCCACGCCATCGTGTGGACGAACTGCTGCTTGGGGAGCGACAGGATGATCAGGTAGGTCGAGGCGATCGGTCCGGCCGCATTGGCGACCATCGTGGCCGTTCCCGTCAGCAGCCCCGAAAACCAGGCGAACAACTTCGAATGCGGCAGCGCGGCGTCGAAGCCGGGAAACTGCTGACGCACCACCTGCAACGCCAGCATGCCGAGCACCATGCCGCCGATGACCGGCCG
>JANMLE010000862.1:0-1111 GCA_031372385.1 Planctomycetota bacterium
AGCAGGCGAGTTCGGTTCCGCCCTTGCCCAAGCGCCGGACGAACAGGCGGTCACCGGCGACGAGCGGCGGCATCGGTGTGAACGGCATGGCATGCGCCTCGCCCTGTTCACTCCCGAGGGCTTGAGCCCATTGCTGTTGTCCGCCCGGCAGTGTGTAGGCGTTCACTTGCAGCCGGTTGCTGACATAGATGCGCTTGTCATCCGCGACGGCGGCGAGTTGTTTTCCGAACGGGTCTCCGAACCGGTATTCGTAGCGGCCGGGATTCAAGCCGGGCTGGCCGTCGAACGCGGCGCGGGTCTCGGCGCGATAGGCCATCGGTGACATCGCGGGGACCGGCGCGGCGTGTGGCTGATGAAAACGCCGGACCGGTGACGGACGCGAGGCCAGTGTCTTGACGAGCGCATCGAGTTCTCCGGCGGAGATCGTGGCTCCGCTCAATTCGATCGAATTCATCGGAGTGGGAGCGGTTTCGAGCAACGGTTTGCCGTTCAGAGCCACGGCGAGTTGCAGGCGCGATTGCAGTCCCTCGCGCTGACGCGGCAAGCAGTGGGCCAGTCCCAACAGGAAATGTTCTTCGGCGGACGGGAATCGCCCGGCGGAAAGATCGAGATCGCCGAGCCATTGATGGGCTTCGGCCGCGGCTTCGGTCCCGAAGAACTGCAGCGTGGCCGATTGCACGCCGCGCACGTCGCCGGATAGAACCGACTGTCGCACCCGGATGACTCCCAGCGGGCCGAACTTGTCCGTCATCAACTTCGCGAACTCGGGATGGATCTGCATCGCCGCCGCCACCGCGGTGGGGAGCGACACGAACAGTTGGCGATCGTCCATGTCGGGGAGCAGACCCGGTCCGTCGAGCACGTTGATCGACATCACGATCCGGCAGGCGTCCTCGTAGGTCTGACCGGTCAGCGCCGACTGCAGTTCGGCCCGCACGTTATAGGCTTCCTTGTTCCATTGCAGAGCCAGCGGATGCCGCCACGCCGCGGGGATGATTCCGAGCTGTCCGTCATCGAGTTGCGGCGCGTTCTCGACCGCCACCGCCCGAACCCAGCGCGCTTGACGAGCCAGGATTTCGGCCTGATTCACGGGGATCCAATCGGGATGCGG
>JANMLE010000951.1:0-3161 GCA_031372385.1 Planctomycetota bacterium
GGCTGCAGGATCGACTTGTCGAAGACCTTGTCCGGGTTGTCGAACACTCGGCCAAAGTAGCTGCGAATGAAGCGTTCGGTGATGCGGTAGCCGAGACGGCCGGCGGGAATTAGTTCGCCGTTGTGAGTGATGTCGGCCACCGGTTCCAGCAGCCGTTCGCGGATCAGGTACTGCGGATCGCGTTCGTCGGGCGACATGCGGCTCCAAACTTCCGGGACCAGCAGGCTGATGTCGTGATCGAATCTCGCCTGCGGGCCGACATGCCCGGCGGCGGTCGAGTAGCCGGCCAGACCGGTCAGGATCATCGACACCAGCGCCGTGTTGATGTCGGCCGTGGGAATGACCGCGTTGAACGGTCCCTTCGTCAACGCTCCCTCGCTGCCGGCTCCCGTTGTTGACGGAGACTTGCCCGTCAGCGAGCAGATGTAGTCCATGAACAGTTCGGGGAGTTCTTGGTAGTGGATCGGGTTGTAGACCGCCAGGCTGCGGATTCCCCGGGCCTTTTCGGGGGGATTGTTGCGGCGGCCGGACAGGACCGCGTTCACCGGCAGATGCACCGGTTCCTGCGCGGGGATCTTGCGCCAGAAGCGGGTGCCCATTTCGGCGACGTAGCGATCCATCGGCTTGACGATGTCGGGCCGGTCCTGCAGGTAACGCGGGTTCTTCGAGGGAACTCCGCCGACGATCCGTGGATTGTCCGAGCAGACGATGTAGCCGCTGTCGGTGGTCAGCACCGATTGCAGCAGCCGCTTCATCGGCGGGGTGAAGGCGTCGAAGTCGACGACCTTGTTCATCATGTCGGCGACGTTGGCCCGCGACATCGGTTCGAAGTTTGAGATGAAGTTCACGTCACTGCGCGCCAGGTCCGCTTCCGCCTGCTTGTCAAACCCGCGGTGAACCGCATCGTCCGGACGCTGGAACAGGCGGAATTCACAGTTCGTCACGAATTTCACCGCCACGGGCGGATTGTCGGCATCGGACGAAGCCGCGTTGTTCGCGGTTTCGTTTGGCCCCAACGCCAGCGACGTGGGTGCGTTTGCGGGAGAGTCGGCTCGCACACCAAGAGCGCCCACGCCGTTGGCGTTGGGGCTAAACGGCGCGAGGTACTTCAGGCAGCGCGATGGGACGACGACTGAGGCGCTGATGTCGTCTTCGTTCTGCACCTTGGACGCCGCCGCAAAATCCTGACGCACTTTGAACGTCCGCCAGCCGTGTTCGCCCGACAGGCCGACGCGCAGATACGTCCCGACGATCTTGCGATCGTCGACCTTCAGTTCATGACCGGGGCTGCCGTTCACGAAGTCGACGGTGAAGTGCCGCCGCCACTCGTCGCCCCACGCCGGGTTGTGGAACCGCTTGATGGCGTAGACGAGCGCGTAGATGTGGTCGGGGATCGACTTCAGCCACGTGTTGTAGTCCTCGGTGTACTCTTCGGACGGAGTCAGCAGCTTGATGACGCTGCCGAGTGATCGCCGCGAACTGAGGATCGCCCGGCTGGGATAGACCTCGTAGTTCTGCTTCTGCTGCGTCTCGGGTGTCCAGCGGTCGTCGAACTGGCGGTCGAAGATCTGTTGGACGACATCAAGGTCTCGTTCGATGTCGGCGACGAAGACCGAACCGTACTGCATGTAGTCGACCAGCGACTTGCTGATCTCGCTCTTGCCGCCGCCGCTGACGGTGCAGGGCTTGTGACAGAACGTCCCCTCGGCCGCCGTGCCAATGATCCGCCACGACGGCGCGGACGGATGCTTCTCCATCCGCACCTTGTAGCCCGACGGGGCCATGTAGACCCGGCCCGGCAGCAATGGAATGCTCAGCGTTTGATCGCTCCGCTTCCAACTGATGTTCTGTTGTCGCAGGTCGACCAGCGCGTCTTCGGGGATGTAGAACAGGTCGGGATACTTCGTGTCGACGCCATAGCCCTCCGGCTTCACGTCGATCCAGGCGCTGTATTCGCGGACGACATCCTCGAACGTGCGCCCGTTGTAGCGGCGGCTGTTGACCTGCAACTCTTCGCCGAGGCTCCAACTGGGGAAGACGAGTGCCCCGCCGGCATGTTCCTCTTCGACGCCCCCCATCAGGTTGGTGGCGTAGCTGATCTGGGTCTTGACCTCTTTCTTGCAGTAGCCGAAGTAGTTGTCGGCGATGATCGTCACGATCACGCCCGCCTCGGTGCGGCAGGTGACTTTGAACGCCTCCCCGTCGTTGTACAGTTCGCTTTCGTGTTCCCAGCACATCCGGTCGCGCTTGTGACGGTCGGTGGCGTGACTGACATGCGGCAGCCCGACATCGCATTTGGTGAGCTTCGTCAAATGGGGCGCGAGGATCACGCAGCCGGTGTGACCCGACCAGTGCTCGACATCCAGCGCCGCGTCGTTGATCGGCACGAACGGATCGCCCGCGTTGCCGAAGATTGACTCGACAAAATCCAAATTGCTGACCAGCGATCCCGGCGCGAAGAACCGCACTTCCATCGTCTTTTCTGAGCAATAGCCCGGCACCTCCGGACAGACGACCGGCCGCAGCAGCACCGCCATCCAGTAGTGGGCTTTGTCCGATTGATTGGCGGAGAACGGCACGAGCATCAGATCATGCGGCGGGTTCATCGCGGCCTGAAACAGATTGACGAACGTGCGCTTCGGCACAGCGCGCTTGTCGCCGGGAATGGAGAGTCCCCCTTCGCAGACATGGAATGTTCCGACCGTCGTCCGGCGATCCGACCGCGGGTTGTGCAGCACTCCGTTCCGGACCCGGTACGAATGGAGCAGGTCATTCTCAAATTCATCGCCATCGGCGGGGAGCGACAATTCGCGGGCCAGTCCATGCCGGTCGAGCACCATCGCGCGGCCGGGCACCCGGAGCGGTTCGTCAAGCTTCAAGTCGGCGAAGTGATCGTTCAGGTACGTTTCGATCCGCTGGTCGACCGGACAGCGGTGGTTGTCAAGCAGCCGGGTCTTCTCGCGGAAATTGGTCAGCAGCCCGGAAGCCAGCGCGACCAGCTCGGTCCCACCTGCGGCTTTGACCGTCGGCAACCCGTTGGCGGCCAGTTTCAGGTTGATGTACCGCAGCAACTCCGTCCGCTCGCGCCGCCGAAGATCGTCGTCATCCCCCCGAAATCCCAGGGCGAGTTTCATGTCTAACACGGTGTGATTCTCTTCATC
>JANMLE010000381.1:0-3771 GCA_031372385.1 Planctomycetota bacterium
CGGTTGAGCCAATTCGATCGCGCGACACCGGTCGCCTATCGCGTCGACGCGGTGCTCGAAGACGGGCGCGATGTGGAACTGTGGGGCTACTTCCAGGTTCGCGAGCAACCTGACATTCATCCTCAGCCGCGCTCGATGGACGCGGAACTCCTCGTCCCGGCGCGAACGCCAGCCGGCAAGCGGACCGTGCCGAAGGACGCTCTCGATCTGATCGGGATGGTGGACGTCGTGAAAGACAATGTCAGCGGGACGTGGACCAAGGACAAGGGGACGCTCGAATCCAACAAGCAGTTTGGCGCCCGTCTCGAACTGCCGTACCAGCCGCCGGAGGAATACGAACTGGTGGTGATCGCCGAGCCGCTTGATGAACCCAACGGCTTGATTCTTGGCCAGCGTTCCGGCACGCAGCGTTGTCTGGTGCTCATCAACTACTCCCCCGACAACAAGGGTTCCCTCGGTGCCATCGAAAACATCGACGGCAAGAACGTCGGCTCGAATCCGACGACGTTCGAGCGACCGTTGCTCGTCAAGAACCGCCTGTCGGAAATCGTCTGCACGGTCAGGAAGTCGTCGATCACCGTCACGTGCGACGGCCACGAAGTCATCGCCTGGCAGGGGGATTCGAGCCGGCTCGGTTTGTCGGATTACTGGAAGACGCCGAACGAAAATGTGCTGTTTCTCGGAGCGTACGATTGCCGTTATCGATTCCACCGGGTGACGCTCAGCCCGCTGAGTGGCGCGGGGAAAAAGCTGCGCTGATCGATCTGGCCTTCAGCGCTGATCTGAGCGTCGTCGTGATGGTGGCTTTAGCCCGGAGGGCGATAGATGGTAGCCCACGGCGCAAGCCGTGGGAGATCCGCCGCAATCTCCGATCAGCCCGGAGGGCGACACATCGACGGAAGCTGAAGGTTCATCGAAGTATCGCCCTCCGGGCTAATGCGTCCAATTCGCCAATCAACCCACGGCTCGCGCCGTGGGCTACCATCTGCCGCCCTCCGGGCTGAAAAGCTGTCGTCAGCCTTCCGCGACGAAACTGCCAAGTGAGCGCTGTAGGTTTAGCCGCCCGTTGACGAAACCCGCAGGTTGTCAGCGCGGCGAGTCCATCGGTCGGCAGACCCGGTTGCGTCCCTCGGATTTCGCCCGATAGAGCGCCGCGTCCGCCGCCTCGACGAGTTCTGTCGAGCCCATGCCATGTAGGGGACAACTGGCCACTCCGATGCTGACGGTTACTCCCAGCCGCTTGTCGCCGAACACGATCGCCAGACATTCGATGGCCGCGCGCAGTTCCTCGGCCACCCGCAGCGCACCGGCCGTTCCGACACCCGGCAGCAGGATCGCCAGTTCTTCGCCGCCGTATCGGGCCAGCAGGCTTCGCTCGCCCATGCGCATGCGCCCGACCTGCTCGCGCAGTGACCGGGCAATCGCACGCAGGACTTCATCGCCCGCCTGATGTCCGTGGTGGTCGTTGATCAACTTGAACCGGTCGAGGTCCGCCAACAGCAGCGAACATTCCTCGGACAGCCCCAGCCGCACCCGGTCGATCTCGCCCGCCAACAGCGTGTCGAACGTGCGGCGGTTCGCCAGATCGGTCAGGCCGTCGTGACGCGCCTGCCGCCGGATGGCCGCGTCGCGATAGATCCGTTGCAGTGTCTGGGCGAGCAACTCGGCACTCCATTCAATCAGCCGCACCGTCTTCGCGGGGAGCGCGTCGTGGTTGCGTCGGCTGAGGACGAGAGCTCCCAGCGGCTCTGCCGCGAGCAACACGGGGCAGGCGATCGCCCGACCCAAAAGTGTGTCGACCCCCATCTGCTCCAGGCGCGGCTTGTCGAAGACCTCGCCGCGTGGAGCTGTCATGCAGGCGTTGGCCAATTGGGTCTCGTGCTTCCGCCATTCGACGGTGATCGTGGGCGTGAGTTGCGTCCCCGCTTCGACGGTGGGGGCGGCAACATCACCGGCCCGGCGGGAGGCCAGGAAGAGCGCGGCCCGGTCCATTTCGGTGGCCTCACACAGCCGCGCGGCGAACTCGCCCAATGTCTCCAGTGGCTGGTCCGTCGCCCGGTCGGTGATCGACTTCAACCGCAGCATCTCCTGCGCGAGCCACAACTCGGTCTGATGCTGCTCCTGATGACGCTCCTGCAGGAATCGGCGCAGGATGGTCTGGCCGAGCCGTCCCAGGATTTCGACCTGATCGCTGCGCCGCAATCCGCCGGGCCACAACGCCGTCGTTGCCAGAATGCCAACGAGTCTGTCGTCGTCCTTGATCGGGACCAAGAACAGTTCTGCGGTGGGTTCACGATCGAACGTGCCCCGTCCGAAACTGTTCGTCGGAAGGGAATCATGGACTGTGATTGTCGCCGGTCCGCCGCCACTGATCGAATGGATCTCGAACGTACGGATCAACAGTGGCTCGCGCTGTAACTGTTCCATCGTCTGGTCGGAGATGCTGATCCCGATGTCCGGATCAACAGCCTGTTGATATTCCCGTAGCACGGACGCCTCGTCCGTGTTTTCCCGTTGCGATTCGCTCGGACGAGGCGTCCGAGCCACGTTTTTCAACGGGCTGTCAAACGATGCTCCGCGGACGGCGAGCGTGGTCCGCGCGGATGTCGACACGTCGATCACCGCCGCCAGACCTTCCGTCGGTTGGGGGATCATCCGCCGCAAGAGCCGGGCGGCCCCAGCCGGCGCGCTCCGGCCAATGATCTCGTTGAGAAGCTGATTTTCCGCGGTGATCTGAGCCCGCTCACGATGCAGCCGCAGCACTTCGGCCTCGAGCCGGCTGAATTCCAGTGAACCTGCCGCATCGGGCCTCGACAACGTTTGCAGACTCAGACGGAGTCCGAGCCGGTCCATCAACGATCCCAGCGCCTGCGCCAACGAGGAGGTGCGTTCTGCGGCGGGCGAACCGAGTCCCGAGGTGATGGTGGCCGGTGTTGGCATCGTGGTGTACGCGTTGGAAAACCGGTGGTCGGAAGCGGAGGTCGGATGTCCCTGCGCGGCTCACGCGGATCAGTCGTCGTGCGTGGGGAGCATGAAACTCCATTGCTCCCTCCACAACTCTAATGGCCGCGACCGGGGACGCACCGCATCGTTTTCCAAATCCGCAGCACCTGAAATCGATTGAGCGCGAACGAACGGGTCTTCCGCTTGATTCGCACCGCACCGACTTGAACGGGATGTGGCGAAACGTAATCCTTGTCCCCCTGCGAACCGGCCGAGGGAGTCTGAACTGACAACGAACGACTGCGGCGATGTTGTGAATTGTCAACGTTCGCCCCCGGCCGATGATCTTCCACACGGCGGTTGCCGGACTGCCCGACACGCTCAAACCCGCGTCTTCCATCAAGCTGGAGTAGAACCATGCGAATCACGTTTGTTGCCAATCGAGTTCCATCCGCCGCAGTCCCCGCGCCTCATCCTCGTCGTGCGCGGGCGGGATTGTTGGGGAGCGTGTGCCTTGTGGCCGCGCTGCTGGCATCCCCGTTTCTGACCGCCGAGGAGCCGGCGCCCAAACCCGCGCCCAAACCCGCGCCCCTGAAGTGGAAGCCGTTGTTTGACGGCAAGACCTTGAAGAACTGGAAGAACTCGCAGTTCGGCGGCGAGGGAGAGATCACCGTCAAGGAGGGGGCCATCGTCATGCAACAGGGATCGGAAATGACAGGCATCGTCTGGGACGGCGGCGCGCTGCCAAAGATGAACTACGAGATCTCGTTGTCCGCCCAACGGATCGACGGCGGCGACTTCTTCTGCGGTCTGACGTTCCCCGTGAAG
>JANMLE010000979.1:0-2468 GCA_031372385.1 Planctomycetota bacterium
GTCGTTGTCGGCGTAGGTGCCGGCGCCGATGATCGGCGAGTCGCCGATGCGGCCGGCCATCTTGTTGGTCATCCCGCCCGTCGACGTTCCGGCGGCCAGGTTGCCCGCAGCATCGAGGCTCACCGCGCCGACTGTTCCGTACTCGGACTTCTTCAGCGGCAGGACTGTTGGCGGCGCGTCCGGCAGTGCTCCGGCGTCGCTCCGTTTCTTCTTTTCTTCGGCCTCGCGCTTCCAGATTGCTTCGATCGCCTTGCGGCGGTGTTCGGTGGCGAAGTACGACGGGTCGACGATCTCCAGGCCCTGCCGCTTGGCGAACGCATCGGCGCCCGGTCCGATCAGCAGGACGTGCTTCGATTTCTCCATGACGGCCCGTGCGCCGGTGATCGGATTCTTGACCGTCGTCACACCGGCCACCGCGCCCGCCTGCTTCGTCCTGCCCTCCATGATCGAGGCGTCGAGTTCGTTCGTCCCGGCGTTCGTGAAGACGGCCCCCTTGCCCGCGTTGAAGACCGGCAGGTCTTCCATGATGCGGATCGCCGCCTCGACCGCATCCAAGCTGGAGCCGCCCGACTTCAGCTTGGCGTGCCCGGCTTCGAGCGCACTCTTCAAACCGGCTCGGACCTCTTTCTCCATCTCGGGTGTCATGTCCTTCTTGTCGGCACCGATCCCGCCGTGAATGCCGAGCACGACATCGGCGACAACATTGTCCGCAGCCTGCATCAGGTTCGTCATCGTGAACAGCACCATCGCTGAAAGTAGAATTCGCGACATCCCAAGCTCCACATGTTGAGTTCCATCATTCCATCACATCGTTACCGCCACGCTCATGATCGCCTCTTCGGTCCAGTCGCTGGTCGGTCGGACCTCGCGCAGTTGGCCGCGCGACATGACTCCGATCCGGTCGCAGACGGCCAGCAGTTCCGTCAGGTATGAACTGACAAAGATGATCGTCTTTCCTTCGGCCGCCAGTTCGCCCATCAGCCGGTAGATTTCGGACTTGGTTCCCACATCGATGCCGCGCGTCGGTTCGTCGAGCAGCAGCACATCGGCCTGTTGATGCAGCACGCGGGCAATAGCCACCTTCTGCTGGTTGCCGCCGGAGAGTTCGCCGATCGTCTGCTCAGGTGAATCCGCCTTCACCCGCAACCGCTTCATCCAGCGGATGACCTCACCGCGCCGCCGACCCAGAGCCAGCCAGCCGCAGCGCGAGTAGGGTTGCAGGCGGCTGTACGTCATGTTGTCGGCGATCGTGCGCGACTGCGCCAGTCCCTCGGTCTTGCGGTCCTCGGAGACCAGTCCCAGTCCGGCGCGGATGCGGCTGCGCGTGGAGTGCGGCGGCGCGATCTGGGCGACGGTCACCGTGCCGCTGGTGACGGGATCGAGTGCGAACAGGCACCGCAGCAGTTCAGTTCGTCCCGCGCCGATCAGGCCCGACAACCCCAAGATCTCGCCGCGCCGCACTTCGAGCGACACGCCCTGTGGAGACCGCGTGCCGCTCAGGTTCTCGATCTTCAGCAAGACTTCGCCCGGCGTGTGGGGCACGGTGGGAAACAATTCGGACACACCGCGGCCGACCATCAGCGACACGATCCGCGCGTCGGTGGTTCCCGCCAGTTCACCAGCACCGACGGACTGACCATCCCGCAGGATCGCATAGCAATCGCAGACTTGGCGGATCTCTTCGAGGAAATGGCTGATGTAGACGATTCCGATTCCGGCGTCGCGCAGCTTGCGGATGACGGCGAACAGATGCTCGACGTCGTGCTTCGTCAGCGAACTGGTCGGCTCGTCGAAGACAATCACCTTCGAATCGGCCGCCAGGGCGCGGGCGATTTCGACCAGTTGCTGGACGGCGATGGACAACTCGCCCACCGGTGTCTCGGGCCGCAGATCGGGATGGCCGAGCAACTGCAGCGCCGCGTGGACCTTCGCACGCTGGGCCGTGCGGTCGACGGCGAACCGGCCGAGCAGACCCGGCCGGCGGCATTCCTGCCCGAGCATGATGTTGTCTTCGACCGACAAGTCACGCGCCAGATTCAGTTCCTGGTAGATCATGCTCACGCCGGCCAGCCGCGCGTCGTGCGGTCCCTGCGGAGCGTAGGGCTTTCCGGCCAGCAGCATCGCGCCGCCGTCCGGCGCATGCGCGCCGCTGAGCACCTTCATCAGAGTGCTCTTGCCGGCCCCGTTTTCACCGATGAGCGAGAGCACCCGGCCGGCGGAGACGGTGAGCGCGACGTCATTCAGCGCCTGCGTCGCCCCGAAACGTTTTGAGATGCCGGTCATTGAGAGCAGGTCGGACATCGGGTTTCCTGAAGACTTCGCCGGCCGAGAAGGATGCCATCCACGGTTGAGATTGACTGGTGGTCCCGAGCCGTCCCGTCGGGGGGGGCGCCGGGGTACGGTAGGCCCCGCGGAACCCCCCCCGGGACGGGTTTAAAAAAAGAAGACCGGAAGACAAAACCCCCCAC
>JANMLE010001010.1:0-1309 GCA_031372385.1 Planctomycetota bacterium
GAACAGCAGCTTCTCGCGGAAGTCGTTGAGCGGTTCGAGCACCTTGCCCAACTCCATCCCCGCCCCCTCACCCTTGGCCCACCATTCCCGACTGTGGAAACCGTTGCCGGAGAAGAGCACCGCCAGGCGCACGGGCGCTTCGCTCGACTTCAGCGCCCCCTGCGGCTCATCCCCCCAGACCGGCAGGGACTCGAACCACGGCAGCGCCATCGTGACACCCAGACCGCGGAGAAACGTGCGTCGTGAAAACTGATGATTCATCATCGTGAACTCCTGTTTGTTGAGTCGTCGGTTAAGAGGCAGTTTCAAAATCCGAGTCCGACGTAGCCACGTTCGCCAGAACGTGGGGGAGGCGCGGGGTTTCCCACGTTCTGGCGAACGTGGCTACAGTTTTGAAACAACTCTTAAACGACAGAGTCAGCTTAATTCAATTGATCCGATCTTGCGATTGAAATCATTCGTGATCGTCGGTTTTGTGTTGGCTGCCGCGAATGTCGCGGAATTGTCGGCTCTTGACGATCGTTTCGATCGCGACCACGACACGATAGTTCTTCGACTTCAACTCGGCCTGCATTTCGGTCAACAGCGGTTCGTCGGACAACTGCACGCCGCGGCCCAGCGAGTAGCCGAGTAGTTTGCGGCAGAATTGTCGCACGAACGCATCACGCCGGGCGGTCAGCAGGTAATTCCGCAGGCCGTCGATGCCGTCGAACTCGGCGCCGTCCATCGCCTTCACCTTGGTTTCGATCGGCCGTCCGGCCAAATCCTTGTCGCGGCGTCGGCCAATGGCGTCGAAGCCTTCCAGTGAAAAGCCGAAGGGGTCGATCCGCTGATGACAGACGGCACACTTGGGATCACTGCTGTGCTTCTCCACCAGTTGCCGGACCGTCAGGCCCTCGGTGGCGGTTTCGTCGTCGGGCAGACGCGGCACGTCCTTGGGCGGCCGCGGCAGACGTTCGCCGAGCAGGACTTCACTGATCCAATTGCCCCGCAGGATCGGGCTGGTGCGGGAGGCGCCGGACTGCTTGGCGAGGGTGCTGGCCCAGCCGAGGACGCCACCGCGGCCACGGGCGATCATGCCATCAACGCGACGCCAGGCGGGGCCGGTGACGCCGTCGATGCCATAGTGCTGGGCGAGGGGGCCGTTGAGGAATGTATGGTCAGCATTAAGGAGGCTGGCGACGGGCCGGTTGTCGCGGAAGAAGTCGGTGAAGAACTGGATGGACTCTTCATACATGGCGCCGCGGAGGGCGCGAAAGGTTGGGAAGTGGCGCTCGCTTTTTTCGTCGAGTGAATCGAAGTCGCGGAT
>JANMLE010001023.1:0-2335 GCA_031372385.1 Planctomycetota bacterium
TCGGAGTCTTCGGAGAAGCAGTGCCTCTGCGGGATTGGCTCACTGACAACACTGCTTCTCCGAAGACTCCGAAGCAGTGGCACGACTTCCCTTTGCTACCACATCCGTGACACCGAGCGCTCGCAATCTGCTTCAGAAGACGAATGTTGTCGAACGTGATCGAGCCGGCGACGAGTCCGCCGCACGACGTGCTGGCTCAGATCCAAAAGTTGCGCCGCCGCATCACCGGTCATCGCGACGCGCACCTGGAAGCGGTCAAGAAGCTGGGCTACAACCACGCCGGGTGCGACTGGCGAGGGGCGTCGCTCGCCAGTGTTCTTCGAATTCACTGGTGGCTCAAAGCCGCCGCCAGTGGCACACAAGCATCAGACTTCTGAGAGCAGCTTCGTCAGCGCTCGCTCGATCAATTCCGGGCGGGTCATCGGGCCGTGGGTTTGGATGGACTTGTCGATCTCTTTGGAGTGGCGGGAGACCACGCCGGTCAGGCTCTTCACGTACTGCCGCCATTCCTCACGCACGACGGGCATCTCGGATTCGAGCAGTGGTCGCAACTGTTCGTCCCCGGCCCGCAGGCGGGCGAGTTGCTCGGGGGAGACGTTGGGCTTGGCTTTCATCGTCGGTCCTCGGTGCCAGAACACGCGCGATCATCTTGTCCGCTGCCGCGACATTGTCACCGGCAATGTGAAACCAGATGTCATCCAGATCCTGACGCGCCGGGTCCGACAGATACCATTCCATTAGGATTGACCCTGAGCTCAGGCAATCTTTCCCGGCCTCGGCGTTGAATGTCGTCGACCAATGCCTGGCGGTCCGCGTCGGTCTCAATTGCGGCGAACTCACCCCGAGCGAATGCCGTCATCCCGACCTCAATCTCGGTGCGAAGACGGGCCAAGCGGCGTTCGCGCGCTTGCAGCAGTCGAACCGCTTCGGAAACGGCCTCATCAGCGGACGCATATTTCCCGCTGGCAACTTCAGACGGAATGAAGGCTTCCAAATCGGGCGGAAGAGTGGCAACCATCGGTTTCGGCTCCTGTCGGGTGAATGCCAAGACTCACTTTGGAAGTGGCTCGAAACAACTTCCCGGATTGACAGTCACCCGGTTCCGTGTCGGACCACGTCCGAGATTGGCTCGGTGTGTCGCGTCGCAAGAGGTGTTTCCGTGCCACGGTCCGGCATCACGGCTTCGCCTTCTCATTCGCGCTCCTATTGATTCGCGCGGAGCAAAATTGATTTCCGCGCGAATCAAAGGGAGCGCGAATGTGGAGGGCTGTCGAACGGGAGCGAACAGACAACGGTCGCTTCGCGGCGGGCAACTCTCTCACGTTAGAGGCGCACAGCCCGTTACAGGAACGAACCTCAGACTCGGGATGGGATCGTCCGACGTTGGCCACGTCGCCGCGACAAACTTCGGCCGGTATAGTGCCTCGCTCAGAGTTGGTGGCTGCTTGAAACGTCCATCCTGGAGGGTCGGCCAATGTCCGTGTCGCGACGAAACTTGCTGAAGCAGTTGGGGCTGTTGGGAGTCGGCCTGTCATGCCGCGCCGCTGCGGGGGCCGAGGCCGGTCCCTGGAAGCTGGCGACCTTTCAGAGCGACGCCACGCCGCCGGTCGGGCATCCCCTGTTGGGAAATCAATTCGCGCCATCCAAGTCAGTGCTCGATCAACTGGAAGCGCGCGGTTTCGTGTTGACGGGGCCGGACCAGCCCGTCGTCGTGATCTCGATCGACTGGTGCGAAGTCCGCAACGATGCGTTTCAGCGTTGGCGGACCGTGCTGGCGGAAGCGGCCGGTACGACGCCGCAGCGGGTTCTTGTCCATACGATTCACCAACACGATGCGCCGTACTTCGACCTGACTGCGCAGAAGTTGCTCGAAGAATCCAAGCCGGGTGGCAAGATGCTCGACGCGGCCTTTCACGAGGACTGCGTGCAGCGCGCGGCCGCCGCTCTGAAGTCGAGTCTCGCGATGGCGGTGCCGGTCACTCACATCGGCACCGGTCAGGCCAAAGTTGAGAAACTCGCCTCCAGTCGCCGCGTCGATGAGAACGGCAAGATCAGCCACCGCCGATACAGCCGCTGCGCCGATCCCGCGCTGCGAGCACTTCCCGAAGGGGAAATCGATCCGTGGCTGAAGACGATCAGCTTCTGGAACGGAGATCGGCCGCTGGCTGCGTTGTCTGTCTACGCTTGCCATCCAATGAGCTACTACGGCGGCGGCGAGATCTCGGGGGACTTCCCGAACATGGCTCGCAAGATCCGCGACGCGGCCGACCCGCGCGTCTTCCAAATCTACGCCACCGGCTGCTGCGGCGACGTGACGACCGGCAAGTACAACGAC
>JANMLE010001219.1:0-2060 GCA_031372385.1 Planctomycetota bacterium
GCCGTTTCGACCGACACGAGTTTGCGCTGGTACAGGTGCCCGACCAATTGACCGGGCGGGATCTCTTCCAGTTCGTCGCATCCGGAGAGTGTGTCGTCGTAGTCGGCGACGTCCAGAAAGAACAACTCGCCATCGACAACACCGCCCGGATGCGGGGCGATCATCAACTCGTGCAGCCGCTGATACCCGCGCAGGATCGCCGGGACGGCCCGCTCGTAGTAGCCATCCAGGTAGTGGTGGTTTCGATGTCCGCGCCGCAGGGTGCCGAAGGCAAACAACGGCAGCTTCGCGGCGGGTGGAAGATCGCTCATCGTGCAAACCAGAGGGAGAATCGACTCGATCACCAGCTCATTTCGTTTAACCCGGAGCCAACGGCGACGGAAGCGCGGCCTGCGGCATGGCCTTGCAATTTCACCTTGCCTGGCCGCCTTCCCGTCGCCGTTGGCTCCGGGTTAAACGAGCGCGTAGAGTTAAACGACTCTCTCAGATCGTCATCGCGGTGAACCCGCCGTCGATCAGCAGATTGTGTCCGGTCAGGAAGCTGCCGGCGGTCGGTGATGCGAGCAGCAGGAGTCCCCCCGCCAACTCTTCGGGCGAGCCGAACCGGGCCATCGGCGTGTGCCGCATGATGTTCTCCACGCGGTCGGGTGTCAGCACTTGCTTGTTCTGTTCGGCGGGGAAGAAGCCGGGGGAGAGGGCATTGACGCGAATCCCGTTCGTCCCCCATTCGCGGGCCAGGTTCTGAGTCAGACTCAGGACGGCCGCCTTCGTCAACGAGTAGGTGAAGACGCGCGACAGCGGCGGGCCGGCGCTGACCGACGCGATGTTGATGATCGATCCCTTCGTCCCCCGCTCCAGCATGTCCCCGCCGATCACCTGGCAGGCCAGGCGCACACCGCGCAGGTTCACGTTCAGGATCCGGTCCCATTCCTCTTCGCCGATCTCCAGAAACGGCGTCGGCGAATTGACTCCGGCACCGTTGACCAAAACGTTGGCCTCGCGCCCGTTGCCGCGCAAGTGGGCCACCAGCGATTCGAGTCCGTCGCGCGACGTGGCATCGCACGGGAAGTACTCGGCGGAACCCCCCGAGTCGCCGATGCGGCGCACTCGCTCGTTGCCATGTTCGTCGTTGCGGCCGACGACCACCACATGGGCTCCGGCCCCCGCCAGTGCGTCACAAAACGCCCCGCCCAGCGTCCCCGTTCCACCAATCACCACGGCCGTCAGTCCATCGAGGCCAAACATGTTCTTGAGATAATCGACGGACGACATCGGTGCGGTTTCCTTTGTTGTGAATCAGGGGGCTGTGAACCAGTGGATGGGGAGCAGTAGAGGGGGACCAGTAGAAGGGGACCAGTAGAAGGGGACTTCAGTCCCCGTTCGAATTCTTGTCCCCTCTCCCCCGGCTTTGTGGGGGAGAGGGCTAGGGTGAGGGGGCTCGTCAGTCGAGCGGACCCACCACGCAGATTCGACGTTTCTCTCGGTAATCCATGTCTAAAAACATGACCTCGGCCACATGCGAAGCCCCCCACACCCAAGCCCACTCCCCCCGAATCGGGCGGGAGAGGGGTCAAGAAAGGCAAACGCGCGGAGCAGGGTCAGCCGATGAATTCCAAATCCACCGGATGCGGAATGATCTTCGCCTCGTAGGCGCGACGCAACAGGGTCGCCACCGCTTCCCGGCCGCGGTCGCCGAAGTCGAGCGTCCAGTCGTTCACGTACATGCCGACGAACTTGTCCGCCTGGCTGCGGTCCAAATCGCGTCCGAACTGCAGGGCATAGGCCAGCGCTTCGGCCCGGTGCTCCAACGCGTACTGAATGCTCTGCTTCAGCAGCGCGGTGACGTCCTCCATCGCCTGCCGGCCCAGATCGCGGCGAATGGCGTTGCCCCCCAGCGGCAGCGGCAGACCCGTGTCGCGCATCCACCACTGGCCCAGATCGACGATCAGGTGCAGGCCGTCGTTCTGATAGGTCAACTGACCCTCGTGGATGATCAGCCCGGCATCAACCTTGCCGGCGGCGGTGACTGCCAGGATTTCATCAAACGGATAGACCACCGG
>JANMLE010001105.1:0-1359 GCA_031372385.1 Planctomycetota bacterium
AGCCGGTTTCGGCGATCCTCTGAACTCTTGCGAGTTCAGCTACAGACTAAAGTGAGTGCCATTGGGCTTGCGCCGTCCGGCTCATCTCGATCTCGCGGACTACCGATTTTTCTTCTTCTGCTTCTTGGCCTCTTTGCGGGCCTTTTTCTTCTTTTCTTCGGCCAGCTTCTGGTTGGCCGGACTCTGCTTGGTGCTTCCTTTGACGGCCTGCAGGCTCGCACCGGGATTCATCATTCCACTCCCCGCCAAGTCCTTGACGGCCTTCATCTTGTCCATCATCCCCATTCCGGCCATCTTCTGCATCATCCCGGACATGGCCTGAAAGTCTTTGATCAGCCGGTTGATGTCGGCCGGTTCGGTGCCGCTTCCCCGGGCAATGCGGTGCCTTCGGCTGCGGTCGATCCGGTCGGGATTGTTCCGTTCGAAGAGGGTCATCGAACTGATGATCGCGTCGATCCGGTTCATGTCGGCTTCGGCGTCGATGTCCGGATTGGATTCCATCAAGCCGCCGAGACCGGGGATCATCTTCATCAGATCCTTCAACGATCCCATCCGGCGGATCATCTTCATCTGGCTGCGGAAGTCATCGAGGGTGAACTTTCCGGCCGCCATCTTCTTCTGTTGGCGCTCGACTTCGTCTTCATCCATCTCGCGCTGGGCGCGTTCGACGAGCGAAACGATGTCGCCCATGCCGAGGATCCGCCCGGCCATGCGGTCCGGATGGAACGGTTCGAGCCGATCGAGCTGTTCGCCCATCCCGACGAACTTGATCGGGACGCCGGTGACCTCTTTGACGCTGATCGCCGCACCGCCGCGGGTGTCGCCGTCGAGCTTGGTGAGGATCACTCCGTCGAGTTCCAGCGCGTCGTTGAAGGCTTTCGCGCTGTTGACGGCGTCCTGCCCGGTCATCGCGTCGCAGACGAGCAGGATCTGGTCCGGCTGGATCTTGCGGTCGATCTGCTCAAGCTCGTTCATCAACTCGGCATCGACGTGCAACCGGCCGGCCGTGTCGAAGATGATGACATCAATGCCGGCCTGCTTGGCGGCGGCGAGCCCGTTGACGCAAACTTTGAACGGGGTCGTGCCAGCCGGCGGCTCGGTGTAGACCGGCACGTCCAGTTGCTGGCCGATGATCTTGAGTTGCTCGATGGCTGCCGGACGTTGAAGGTCGGCCGCGACCAGCATGGGTCGGCGGCCCTGCTCTTTGAGCATCCGGGCCAGCTTGCCGCAGGTGGTGGTCTTGCCGCTCCCCTGCAGGCCGCAGAGCATGATCTTGTTCAGACCATCACGCCGCAGATGCAGCGAATGGTCCGTCGGCCCCATCAGGTTGCAGAGTTCCTGATGGACGATCCCAACGAT
>JANMLE010001139.1:0-4191 GCA_031372385.1 Planctomycetota bacterium
TTGCGGGAGACCTGCTTCCTGTTCCCTCGCGTTTCCAGAGCCCAATCAACGAAGATGACGATCTTTTATTCAGTTTCATAGATCGTGGGCCAACTGTTGCTAATGAGCGTCTGATTGCGACCGGCTTCAACCGCAATCACCGCGGCAATGCCGAAGGGGGAATCATCCCGGAAGAATTCCGCGTGGAATATGTCGTTGATCGCGTCGAGACCACCGCCGCCGTTTGGCTGGGACTGACCGTCGGCTGTGCCCGGTGTCACGATCACAAGTACGATCCGATCAGCCAACGCGAGTTCTATCAACTCTTCGCGTTCTTCAACCAGGTTCCCGAGCCGGGCAAGTACATTCGCAACGACAACTCGATGCCGTACCTGCCAGCCCCGACGGCCAATCAGCGAAAGAAGCTGGCGGAGCTGGAGGAGGAACTCGACACCGCCAAGCTGGCTTATGAAGGAAAGATCCTCGCCATCAATACCGGCATGCTGAAAATGGCCGCCACGATTCGCGAGTCCAAACAGCCGGTCGATTGGACGTACGGCGAGGGACTCGACACGCACTTCGCGTTCGAGGGGGTCAGCACCAGCCAACGCGGCGGTGACGCGAAGCCAGCCGAGATCGGTGGCTGGCACGATGGCGAAGCCCGGTTCGCTCCCGGTCTCATCGGACAGGCGTTGGAGTTCGACGGTCGGCGGTGGCTCGACACGGGGGATGTCGCCGACTTCGGCGAGGAAGAATCGTTTGCGATCTCGTGTTGGGTCAAGCCGCACGAACGCAAACCGATGACAATTCTGGCACGCATGGACGAAGAGAACTCGTCGCGCGGCTACGAACTGCGATTGGAAGAAAGTGGCCGGCTGCAAGCGCTCTTCGCGGGCCGCATCCTCGACGACCTGATCCGCGTGGAAACGAAGGCGGCTCTCCCCGCCAACCGCTGGTCGCACGTGTTCGTGGCCTACGACGGTTCGAGTGCCGCGCGAGGTGTCTCGATACGCGTGAATGGAGACGCCGTGGACCTGACCATCATCACCGACCTGTTGAGCAATCCGATTCGCGTGAAGCAGCCGTTGCGGATCGGAGCCGGTGGCAGCGCGCAGCCGTTTGTCGGGCTGATCGACGAGTTGCGGTTCTATCGCGGCCGGCTGACCAAAGAAGTCGCGATGTCGCTCGCCGCGAGTGAAACGATCTCGCAACTGGCCGCATTGCCACTCGATGAAAACACGTCGGCACCGCATCTGGAGAAGCAGCGTGAATACTACTTGAGGCACCACGCGCCTGAGTCGCAGCGCCGCACGAGGCAGAATGTCCTCGACGCCCGCTCACGCTATGAGGCGTATCTCGCCACGATCCCGACGACGATGGTCATGCAGGATCAGCCGCAGCCGCGCGAGACACGTCTGCTGAAGCGGGGCGAATACGACAAGCCGGGTGAGCGCGTTGAAGCGGCACTGCCCGCCGCGCTGCCGCCCCTGACTGCCGCCGATCGTGGGGCATCTCCCCAAGGCAAAACTCTTGATCGTCTCGTCCTCGCGCGATGGTTGGTTTCGCCGAACAACCCCCTGACCGCGCGCGTCACGGTCAACCGCTTCTGGCAATCACTGTTTGGAGTCGGCTTGGTCAAAACCGCCGAAGACTTCGGCACGCAGGGCGAAGCCCCCAGCCATCCGGAATTGCTCGATTGGCTGGCGATCGAATTCGCGGGACGAGAATCGAGCGGCAACGGGCGAGTGACGGAAGACAACAAGTCCCGCTCATGGGACGTCAAACGAACGCTGCGGCAACTCGTCACGTCAGCGACCTACCGGCAGTCCTCGGATGTCACCGACGCCGTGCTCGCCCGAGACCCCGACAACCGGTGGCTGGCGCGCGGACCGCGCTTCCGGCTTCCCGCGGAGATGATTCGCGACGCCACACTCGCCGCCAGCGGACTGCTCGTCGAAACGCTGGGTGGCCCGAGTGTCAAACCGTACCAGCCGTCGGGTCTGTGGGAAGAGTTGAGTGCCGAAACGGTGCCCGGTCCCTTCGCGGTCTATGTGCAGGACCACGGACCCGACCTGTACCGGCGCGGCATCTACACGTTTCGCAAGCGCACCGTCCCGCCGCCGTCGCTGGCGATCTTCGACGCCTCGCCGCGCGAAGCCTGCCGAGTCAGCCTGCCGCGCACCAACACGCCGCTGCAGGCGCTGAATCTGATGAACGACGTCACCTACGTGGAAGCGGCCCGAGTGCTGGCCGAACAGGCGATGAAAGAGGGAGGAGCGTCGGCCCCGTCACGCCTGACCTGGACCTTCCACCGCATCCTCGCCCGCGATCCCACCGACCGCGAACTGCGCGTCCTCGTGGACGGCTTCGAACGCCGCCTCAAATCGTACCAACAACATCCGCAGCACGCGGAACGCCTGCTTCAACTCGGCGAATCCCCTGCCGACAAGTCTCTCACCCCCGAGGAACTCGCCGCCTACACCGCCACCGCCAGTGTCCTCTTCAACCTCGACGAATTCGTGGCGCGACCATGACAGACCGAGAGAGCCAACGGCGAAGTCGGTTGTCGGCGCTGTTACGATGGGACCGGCGTCTGGCAAACGTATTCGGACTGCGTTCTTGTGCATCGCGACTCGTCACCACCATTCGCTGACACAATGAAGGGCTTCGACATGCCGTTACGAGACCACTTTCGAGCACCGTTGGATCGCGAATCCTCGTGGGATGGTCTGCATGGTGGCTGGCCCGCATTGATCGTGACGAACCTCGACCACGCATTGCCGTCACCGTTCATAGCCGCTCCGCGCGTGCGTTTGGGTGGAATGGTTGAGACCAACTTGGCCACGTACGAACGAGACCCCAGCGACAATCCCTCATGGAGTGGCGGACCGTCCGAGGGGGGCGTGGCAACGGCGGCATGGTCATCACCGCGCGCCACGCTGTCGATTCCCGCCGACCTGCCCGCTCAGGACGAATACGAGGTCCGCGTCTACGACATCGCGCGCGGTCGCCGTCTGGTCGCCGCGATCGAAATCGTCAGCCCGGCGAACAAGGATCGACCCGAGCATCGTCGTGCGTTCGTGGCCAAGTGTTCCGCGCTGCTCCAGCAGCAGGTCTCCGTCGTGATCGTCGATCTGGTCACGACCCGGCAATTCAATCTGTATCACGACCTGCTGGAACTGACCGGCCAGACCGACCCGGCCCTCGGCGCGGAACCCCCGGCGCTCTATGCATCCGCCTGCCGGTCCACACGCCGCGATCGCCACTGGAATCTGGACGCCTGGTTTCACCCGCTGACACTCGGAGCCGCCTTGCCCACACTGCCGCTCTGGCTGGCCGACGATTACGCCATCCCGCTGAACCTGGAATCGAGCTACGAAGAAACCTGCCGCATCCTCCGCCTGCCGCCCGCATCGGAGTGACTGCCCCTCTGTGACCGGAAACTGAGAACACCTCAAAGCCCGCTCCTTCGTTCGTGTTGAAAATAGAAGATGAGACCTTCGGTCAGCCGTTTCGGCGGGGTCAGGAGACCCGCGCCGAACAGAGGAACAGTAGGGAACGAAGCGAACGAAGGATGACAGAGTTAAAAGGACGAACGATGAACCTGCCTGAACTGACCGTTGCCGACTATTCTCGCCGGGCGTTCCTTGGGGGCGTCGGCGGCGCGCTGGGGGTGACGGCGCTCAACTCGCTGCTCGCCGATGAGACCGGTTCCGCGCTGAGGCACTTCGCGCCGAAGGCCAAGCGGGTGATCTTTCTGTTTCAATCGGGAGCCCCGTCGCAGATCGAGCTCTTCGACCACAAGCCGGACCTCGAAAAGCAGCGCGGCGAGAATCTGCCCGAGTCGATCCGACAGGGGCAACGCCTGACCAACATGACCGCCGGCCAGGACAAGTTTCCCGTCGTGCCTTCAATGTACAAGTTCGCGCGACACGGCCAGAGCGGTGCGACGATCAGCGAGTTGCTGCCGCACCTCGGTGGCGTCGCCGATGACATCTGCTTCATCAAGTCGCTGCACACCGAAGCGATCAACCACGATCCGGCCGTCACGTTCCTGACGACGGGGGCGCAACTGGCGGGGCGGCCGAGTCTCGGGTCGTGGCTGTCGTATGGCCTGGGCTCGGAAAACAAGGATCTCCCCGCGTTCGTGGTGATGCTCTCCCGCGGGACCGGCCGGCCGAATGATCAGCCGCTGTACGATCGCCTGTGGGG
>JANMLE010001155.1:0-1883 GCA_031372385.1 Planctomycetota bacterium
GTGCCGAGCAAATGGCCTCATCACGAGCGTCAGACCGCGATAAAACGTGTCTCAGCGAATTCTCCGGCCTCCTCAGCGGCCTCGCCGCCTAAACTCGAATCGCCAACCGCCAACAAGCCGATGTTCTGTCGGCGACGTCAAGCTATACCGTCAGCGACGCGATCCGGTTTTCGGTGGGTGGGCGTCGGCATTTGATTTGGACTGCTCGCGGCGAGTTATCATGGGGCGCATGGGATGACAGACCAGACATCGACCGTATGCCGGACGGGTGGGATAGCAAGTCGCTCCACTATCCAGGGGAGTCGTGGGAAGACAATTTGCGTACATTCCCGCACGGCGACTATTTATCTGTTTTTTGCATGATAACAAGTGAGGATACCGGGGGCCGCGAATGGCGGGCGTCTCACTGTGAAGTTGCTTGGCCCCTCACCCTGCTCTCCGCCGTCCTGCTCCTCTGGCCCCAGCGGAAGCCGAGAAAGAAGCCAGCGAAACCAGAGCCTGCCCCAAGAATTTCAAATTAGGACACTACCCCAAATTTCCGGCCTTTCTGACCTGGTAGTTCCTGACGAAACGACACGGTATCTTCCTCGGCTTACGCTTCTTCCTTCCAGGAAAGTACACCCGATGACTCGCCTCAAGCTGACTGGCCTGGTTGCTGCGACGCACACTCCGTTTCATGACGACGGAAGCCTGAACCTCAACATCGTCGAGCGGCAGGCTGAGCACTTGCTGCATGACGGAGTGACCACCGCGTTCATCGGCGGAAGCACGGGCGAGAGCCATTCGCTGAACATTGACGAACGCCTGCAATTGACGACGCGCTGGATGGAAGTGGTCCGTGGGACCGCCATGAAGGTCGTGGTCCATGTCGGTTCCAACTGCCTGGTCGATGCGGCGACTCTGGCCCGGCATGCCCAGCAATCCGGAGCCGTGGCCGTGGCCGCGCTGTCACCGTCGTACTTCAAACCGCGCAATGTCGAGACGCTGGTCGCCTGTGCGAGGCAGATCGCTGCGGCGGCACCAGCGACGCCGTTCTACTTCTATGACATCCCGGTCCTGACGGGGGTCAGTCTGTCGATGCCCGAGTTTCTGGCGCAGGGGCGCGAAGTCATCCCCAACCTGGCGGGCCTGAAGTTCACGAATCCGGACCTGATGGCCTTTCAATGCTGCCTGCGGGCGGACGGTGGTTCGTTCGACGTCCCCTGGGGCTGCGACGAATTCTTGCTCGCCGCCGCCGCGCTAGGTGCGACGGGAGCCGTCGGCAGCACCTACAACTTTGCCGCGCCGATTTACCATCGCGTGCTCTCGGCCTTCGCCGACGGGGATTGGAAGATGGCGCGCGACGAGCAGTTCCGGGCCGTGCAGTTCATCCAGGTCATTGTGCGATACGGGTTCATCGCCGCCACGAAGGCGGTGATGACGATGCTGAATGTGGACGTGGGGCCCGCGCGGTTGCCCAACGCCCCGATCTCCAAGGAACAGACGGCGGCTCTGCGGTCAGAACTCGACTCGCTGGGATTCTTCGGCTGGCTTTGATGCTTGAAACGCAGCAATTGGTCGCGGGTTCCATTCGCGGAGCGGATTGACGGGGTTTCCATGACCGTCCCGTCGGCGGAGCGACGGGACTACGGTAGCCCGGTCGCTCCGCCGACCGGAGACCAAGTTTGGTCGATTCGCACCGCGTCAGATCCCTGTTGAAACTGATGCGATGACGAACAGCGCGGCTTCTGGCACGAGCGACCGATTCCGGGTACTCTGTCGCGGATGAATTCGCCGCTTCGTCAGACCCGGTCGCACCTGATGGCCCTGTTTCAGCAGGAGGGGTTGCACCCGCGCGGGGATCTGGGGCAGAACTTCCTCATTGATCTCAACCTGCTGGAAAG
>JANMLE010001173.1:0-1645 GCA_031372385.1 Planctomycetota bacterium
GCGAACGACAACTGCTTCTGCGCGGACAGGTAAAAAACCTGTCCTACTCGCTCCCTCACGAGGGCCGCGACTTGAGGGACGGGTTGCTCCCCTTGCCCCAGCGGGTTTCGTGCTGAAGCTGCTTGCGGTGCGCATGCACGCCGACCATCAGCAGATCGAAGACACGGCCGAATTCCAGCAGGGCTTTCGAAAACCGTTTGCGGGTGAGCGAGTCGGCGGCCTTGCGGTAGATCTCATCGAGCGGCTTCCAGTCGATGACCCAGTTCTCGTCGATCGCCGCGCGCCGCAGTTCTCCCTCCATGCGCGCCAGGTACTGGATGAACTCTTCCGTGATGCGGGCGGACGCCGTGCGGTAGGGACGCCAGACGATGGTTGATCCGGGATCGTGGTTGCGCCCCGGTTGGGCCGGTCTCTTCCGGAGGCGGTGCGTCACGAACCAGCCGATCGAAGCGAGCACTGACGCGGCGATCAGTCCGGCTCCCGCAGACCGCTGCAGCGGATCGAGCGCGACCAATCCCAGTCCCAGCAGGAACAGCGCAGCCAGCGCACACATCGACGCAAAGCCCCACCAGCTCATACCCGAACTGCCGCGGGTGGGAACCACCGGATCGCTGTCGCGGGCTCCGGCCGGGATCTCACCGGCGCGGACCACGATGACAGTGATGTTGTCGGGCCCGCCGCGCAGATTCGCCAGATGCACGAGCAACCGCGAAGCTTCGGTCGGCGGCAGTTCACCCGCGATCATCCCGATCTCGGCGTCGCTCAGCAGACCGCACAGACCGTCCGAGCAGAGGACAAACGTGTCACCCGGCAGGACCGGCAACGGGCCTTCCAGATCGACTTGAACCGTCTGGTCGGGGCCCAGCGAACGGGTGATCACGTTGCGCGGGCACATCCGTTCGGCGTCGCGCGGATGCACCTTCCGCTGCTGAATCAGTTCCCAGACGAGACTGTGATCGCACGACAACTGGTCGATCAGGCGGTTGCGGATGCGGTACACGCGGCTGTCTCCGACGTGGCCGACGATGGCTCCCTGCGGACAGAGCAACAGCGTACTGCACGTCGTGCCCATCCGCAGAAAGTCTTTGTTCTGCATGCCGCGTTCATAGATGGCGGCGTTGGCCGCTTCAATCGCCGCCCACAGGGCGTCCTTGGCGTTCAACTGGCGCAGCTTGTCAAACGTGTGGGGGATGGTGTCGACGGCAATCTTGCTGGCCAACTCACCGACCGCGTGCCCCCCCATGCCATCGGCCACGACAAACAAGTGTCCCCGCTGCTGCCACGTCTCCTGATCGGGAGCCAGTTGCACGACGCACGCATCCTGATTGTTCTGACGTCGGAATCCGACGTCAGTCAGGGCGGCATAGCGAACCTGTTGTTCCCACAGCATGCGATCGTCTCATCGGCGCGGTGTGCAAATCTCTGTTGGAGCGTATCAGCCAGCCTAACCTGTGCGTTGTTATTCCGGGATGCGATCATCCGTGGGTGGCGGAAAAGATAGCACACGCGGTCACGGCTGTCGTCGCTTCACGCGGATTCGTCGCCGATCCTATCGCACCACTTCGTCCGGCGAATGGACCTGTTTCAGGGTGGCGGAGTTTTCCAGGGGCATCTCCGGCATACTGCGGCTCTTGGCCATTCCTGT
>JANMLE010001190.1:0-2718 GCA_031372385.1 Planctomycetota bacterium
GCTCTTGGTTCCAAGAAGACTCGAACACTCATGACTTCGCTCGTAAGCCAAGCGATCGCCGAATTTCCGTGCTCGCTTCCTGTGCCGGAACACCCGAGTCCAGACGCATCTCGTCCAGTGTCTGCTGAATTTCCGCAGCACTCGCTTCCAATTCGCCCGGCAACGGGTGACTGGCCCGCCACTGATCCAGTAGATCTTCGGGAGTCAAATCCCCTGGATCGCAATCCACCTGCTGACTGAGGAACTCCCGAAACCGCCGCAAATCCTCTTGAATTGCTCCCCGCATGACATTTCTCCGATCGACCAAGTTGACCCGGCAGGGTGGCCGGGGTTGGAGCGCTTCGCGAAACCTCGGGGCTTCGTCCAGAGCGACTCCAGCCCCGGCCACCCCGCCGTCAGCCGGCAGTTGTCTCTTTTGTGTTCGGCCTGGAAGACCACTGGCTGCGGTGTCGTTAGGCGGGATGTGTGCTTTGAATCAACGAACGAAGCGCTTGATTCACGGATTCATCCGTTGGAAAAGCCGCTCGAATGTCCGGAGCCAGCAGCGCCAGATTGGTTCCGGCACGGTAGCGTTGCAGGTATTTGCCACGCACACCCCCTTTGAGCTTGGAAAGATCATATTCAGGAAGCAAGTCATCGTCGCTGTCATCGTCGTTGTCAGTTGTTTTCATGGGATTTCCTCTCTTTGCGAGTTCCCTGCCGAGCACTGATGATGCGAGTGCGGTCCTCGCGATCCGTATGCGAGACAACCAAGAAGCGACCATTTCCCGAATGACCGAAAGTCAGAAACCGCTCTTCCTCATCGGACTGTTCTGGATCAGCGTACGTGATTGCCAACGGGTCATCAAACACGGTGGCCGCTTCGTGAAACGAAACGCCGTGCTTGTGCCCATTGCGATCGGCCTTGTCAGGATCCCACTCGAATTCCATCGGCCGATCCTATGCCATGCCTGTCCGGCGAGCAACAACCGAACGCGCGGATCAATGGTGGAGTCGTGCAATCACGCGACACGCGATCGAACGGAAGCAACGCATGGAGCGCGGCGGGTGGCCGGGGTTGGAGCGTTTCGCGAAACCCCGGGGCTTCGTCCAGAGCGACTCCAGCCCCGGCCACCCCGCCGCACTCGCAGACCGGATTCCGCGCCTGCTTGGGGCCACCGCCAGCCGGCCCGAAACCGGTTTCATGCGACGGGGCGCTTGGACGACAAGCCAAGCCACTGCGAGCCCTGCGCCTCCGCGCGCTATCAGAGACTTGTCTTTGCGGCCGAACGACCCAGCTCAGCAGCGGCGGGGGCTACTGAAGCTGTGAATCTGGGATAGTCGACATGCCCCCACCGTCTGCTGCAGCGCCTGGTTCGGCGTGCCTCTCCTGCAGCGGCCGCGCCACCCTCACTCGGTACCGCCCGGACGCGTAGTTGCTACCGGATGTCGCAGCTCGCCGTTCACGGACACGGCCGTCCCATCGACGGTAACGCGGTCCCCTTGGGCGAGCGGGCCGTACCCGGTCCCGCCCACATACAGACGCTGGCCCTCGACACGGATCTCAACCTCGCGCCGCTGGCCGCCCTCGGTCCAGTAGACTACCCGCCGCCACCCGTCGGGGAGGTCCTCGCCGGACACGCCGCCGGATGTCTGCCGCGGGTGGACCACGACAACGCTAACGCCGTGTTCATTCAACTCGGTGGTCGCCGGCCGTCGTGAGGCGACGGTGTACGCAACGACGAGGGCGGCCAGCACTGCAACCGCCACGCCGAGCCACACCCACGGCCGCGCCCCGGAACGCTTCAATGACCCAGATGCCATCGCCATAACCTCCGGAAAGCCGCCGAACGACAAAGTTCACGCGGCGGGCGCGGTTGACTTTAAGTTCAAGACCGACGTTGCCGCCCGCTCGCGTGCAACGGTTGTTCGGCCTGTTTTGACTCAAGGGCGCTCGCGGCTTAAGACAAGCGTCAGTTCTTTTTCTTGAACTTGAAGACGTGTTCGACCTTTTCCGTGCCGATCGGCGTTGGCAGCGTAACGTCCCATTTCCCCACGCGCTTGTAGCCTTCCGGTTCGGGCCATGCGAAATAGGTATAACCATCGCGTGGACCCATGTACCGGATCAGATATCCGTTCTCGTCCGTCAATTCATTCCATTGCTTCTTGTGGTTCGCGCCGAGGTTGTCTCCGTAAATCGCAATGCCCCAGTCCTCGGCGGTCAGGCTCTCAGTCACGAAGCATACGCCCGGGATGCCCTGGCCAGTGTCCACATCTACAGCCCGCAACGTCAATTTGCAGGCATCGGCTAGGTTGAATTCGAAGCCTTGCACCTTCCCAACCTGAATCATTCGGGAGTAGTTGTTCGGCGGCGTCTTGAATCCGACCGGACGGTCCAGGTACGACATTTCCTTGTCCGAGCGGATCTCGACGTAATAGTGCCCGTCCACCAGCGTGAAGCCCACGTTGCCATCTTTGTCGGTCTTCCCGTCCGTCAGGGTTTTCGTTTGGTCAAACGACCAATCACCTGTGTAAGCCCGGATCGTCACCTTCAGTCCTTCGAGCGGAGTTTTTCTTGCGCCGCCGAGGAACCGAATCGTGACATTCTTGTCCTCAGCGTGTGCCGCGCAAAGTAGCGTGGTGACGAATAACAACGCCGCTAGAGCTGAGTTGACACACAAGACTCGCATACTTCACCTCAAATCTCCGCCGAACAGGTGTATTGAGCAGCGTGCAGCC
>JANMLE010001225.1:0-1376 GCA_031372385.1 Planctomycetota bacterium
TCGACCGCCTTCGCCCGGGCTTCCTCGCGCTCGGCCTTGTCCGGGTCCATGTCCTTGGAGCGGAAGTACAGCTTGATCGGGACTTCCTTGAACGGCAGCTTCTCGCGCATCACGCCCAGCAGATACCGCTTGTAGTCCTCGTCGAACAATTCCGACGCGTTGCACTTGATGACGATCGTCGGCGGCTCGGTGGCGACCTGTGTGGCGAACAGGATGCGCGGTGTGCGATTCATCCGGTTCGGCGGCGGCCAGTTCTTGACGGCCGCGCGCAAGACCCGGTTCAGCTCACCGGTGGGGACGCGGGTCCGCGCCTGCTTGTAGATCGACTGGGCCAGGTTGATCAGCTTCTTGACGTTGCGTCCCGTCTTGGCGGTGATGACCGCGATCGGCACGTGCCGCATGTGCGCGAAGTTTTTGAACAGGTATTCGGCCCATGTCGCGATCTCGGCATCGGCGGCCAAGTCCCACTTGTTCACGACGAAAATGCACGGCTTGCATTCGTCGTGAATCTCGCTGACCAGTTGCTTGTCGACGCGGGAAATCGTTTCCATGCAGTCGAAGAACATCAGCGAAACACTTGCGCGGCGGATGCTGCGCTTGGCGCGGACCAGTCCGTACCATTCGACCGAGTTGGCGAGGCTTTTCCGCTTGCGAACACCGGGCGTGTCGATCGCGACGAACGACTTGCCGTCCATTTGGAACCGCACGTCGATGCTGTCGCGCGTCGTGCCGGGGATTTCACTGACGATCACCCGGTCGGATTCGGCGAGCTGGTTGATGAACGTGCTTTTGCCGACGTTTCGCCGGCCGACGATCGCCAGCTTCAGTTCCGGATCCACTTCGAGATCCTCGCCCTGCTCGGCCTCCATCTGGTCCGGGTCGGGGAGTTTGTTGAGGATCCCCTTCAGCAGGTCTTCCTGGTTGCGGTTCCCCTTCACGCTGACGATCACCAGCGAAGTGTCGGCCAGCTTGTAGAACTCGGCGACCTCACGATCGAGCTTTGGCGAATCGCACTTATTGACCACCAGCAGCTTCGGCTTGTCGACCTTCCACAGCCGCCGTGCCACTTCCTCGTCCAGCGCGGTGATGCCGACGGACCCGTCGACCACGAACAGGATCAGGTCCGCCTGTTCGATGCCAATGCGGATCTGGGTGTCGATTTCCTCGGTCAGATCACCAACATCGACGATCCCGATGCCACCGGTGTCGACCAGTTCAAAATACCGGTCCTCGACATGCATCAGGTACGTGACACGATCGCGCGTGACGCCGGCCATCGGATCGACGACGGAGACGCGCTTGTGCGCCAACCAGTTCATGATCGAGCTTTTGCCCACATTGGGCCGGCCGACAATGGCCACTTTCGGAACGGACAT
>JANMLE010001229.1:0-1907 GCA_031372385.1 Planctomycetota bacterium
GCGTCGATCCCCAGTTGGTGGTAGATCGTGTGAAACACGCTCTGAATGTGAACCGGTCGTTCAATCGGTTCTTCGCCGTTGCGGTTGGTCTTGCCGATCATCTGACCGTGACGCATTCCACCGCCGGCGAGGAAGAAGAACGACGCCCGAGCCCAGTGATCCCGTCCCGCCGTGCCGTTGATTCGCGGCGTGCGGCCGAACTCACCCGACATCATGATGATGGTCTGATCGAGCAGGTTGTGGGCATCCAGGTCGTCGATCAAAGCGCTCAGTGCCTGATCCAGTGGGGGAAGTTGCCGCCGCATTTCTCCGAAGTTGTTGCCGTGAGTGTCCCAGCCACCCCATGACAGGGAGACGCAACGAACACCGGCCTGGACCAGACGGCGGGCCAGCACGAACCGCTCGTTCCCCATGCCGTTCTCGGTGCCGTACCGCTTCAACAGGCGGGGATCTTCGTTCCGCAGGTCCAGCGACTTGGCCAGATCGCCCGAGGTCACGATGCCGACCGCGCGTTCGGTGAAGCTGTCGATGGCGGTCAACATGCCGTGGTTGTCGACGTCGCGCCGCAGACGATCCAGCCCAGTCAGCAATTCCTTGCGATCATCCAAGCGGTTCAGACTGATTTGCTGGTTCAGTGTCAGGTTCTGGCGACCCTCGCCATCGGGTCGGAAGCCCGCGTTGATCTGGCCGACGAAGCCGGACTTCGTCCATCCGGTCAGGTCGACGAATGTCGGCGCGGTGCCATGCTTCGTCGATTGCGACGGGCCCCACAGCTTCGACATCACCGAGCCGATTCCCGGCCGGCCACCCATGTTTCGCAGCGATGATTCACTCCAACCCGAGTCGCTTTGCTGGGGAGCATGTTCGTCACGCAGTCCCGAGATCGATCGGACGACTGAAAACTTGTCGCCACGTTGGGCCAATTGGGGCATCAGTTCGCAGATTTCCATCCCCGGAACATTCGTGGAGATCGGCATGAACTCGCCCCGAAACTCCTTGGCTGCCGAAGGCTTCAAGTCGAAGGTGTCCATGTGAGTGGGGCCGCCGGGCAGATAGATGTTGATGATCGACTTGCCCGTCGCTCGCGATCCCGCAGCCTGTTCGGCCTGGAGCAGCTTCGGCAGGCTGAGCCCGCCCAGTGCCAGTCCGCCGACTCGCAGAAAATCACGCCGCGAAACGCCGTCACAAAACCGCTGTTTCTGACCGAGGAATGTCATCATGGTTGGAAGCTCCACAAAAGGGTGGGGGCCTGAACGTCGTCAAGGCCTGTGGTTTGGCGGGAGATCTGTCTTGTTCGCTGGCTGGCCAACCGGGCCATTGGGAGGAAGTCTACACTACGGGGACCGAACAAATCAACATCTGCCGATTATTCGGCCATTCGACGGCAGACTCCCCACTATCAAGTGGCGAAAACCTCAAGAAAGTTACGTCCACACCAGCGGAGAATACGGTTTGCCTCCATCCGGTGTTCCGGGAGGTCGAGCAATCAAGCTCGAAACGAGCGAACTCGGAAAAAAATACGCCCTGATTTCGAGGGTTGGCGATGACCTCAGAGACTCGGATTTGCGCGTTCCCGACAGACCTCCCCGGAACACCGGATGAGGCTTCCAATTTACTCCGGGCACAGACCTCTCCGTCCTCGAACCTTTTTACCCATAGCCAGTTGTTGAAGATAAAATCCCACTGAAACGTCCGCGCTCGCCTGTGATTGTCGCTCCGCTTCGTTTAGAAGATTCCGGCCCATTCCTTGTCTCTCATGGCCGGAGGTCAGCATGGTGGCTCGCAGCGTTCGTCGCGTGTTGTTGGCTGGGTTGTTGATGGTGGTGGCGGCTCCGCTGTTGGCGGCGGAGAATTTTTTGAACGTGCTGTTTGTGGTGTCGGACGATTTGTGTCCGCGGCTGGGTTGT
>JANMLE010001258.1:0-1900 GCA_031372385.1 Planctomycetota bacterium
GATGGCGGCGAACTTGCCGGACGAACTGCCGACCAAGCCCTTGCTCCCTTCAAAGAAATCCGTCTTCTTCGGCAGGGGGATCGTCTTGGCCTTCGACTTGCCGGTCGATGACTCCGCTGCCTCGGGAATTTCAAACTTCCATGCCTGATCGGGCGGGCCGACGGTGATGGTCTTGGCGTCGGCGAAGTCGGGAACGATCAGCCGCGTTTCCGATGTCGTCCCGGTTTCCGGCTTGGTGGTCTGCGTCGGCTTCCCCGTCCCCGTCGGCCGGCCGGTGCCGGTTGGTTTGCCGGTGCCGGTCGACTTGTTCGGCGCGGTCTTGGTCGTGCCCGCCGGCTTGGTCTTGAACGGGTCGTCCTCCTTCGTCTTGAAGGGGCTGTTCGCGGCCGCCTTTTCCAGATCGGCCACGTACTTCTGATCGGTCGCGCTGAGCTTCTTGAGCTCGATCTCCAACTCGCTGCCGTCCGATTTCTTCAGCGTGATCATGCCCTTGTCGTTCGAAACAAACGTGCCTTGAATCTTGAACTTGCCGCTGGCATCGGACCAGGTGCGGGGAGTCTCGGCCGCGTGCAGCACCGCGGCGCCCATCAGGCACAACCCCAGCGAACAGAACGCCGCCTGGACAAGTGAACGGGAAAACTTTGTGGCAAACATCGTGATTCTCTCCTGCGCCAGATTCGAAACGGGGAGGACTGGAAACAATCAGTGAGGACTGGGGAACAAACATGGACCAGCGAAATCGCTGGGAGATTTAAGCACCCAACGCCATCGGATGCAACAGCCTCCAGAATCGGGGCTCCATTGGGTGCAGAACAACATTTGTCCGGGGTCAGGCACCGCAGAACTCGGAATTGGCGGAAATGAGCCGTTTGTGCCATCGACACACATCCCCGCCAATTCTGAGTTCTGCGGTGCCTGACCCCTTGCTGCGGAAATGCTGTTCTGCACCCGCTCCATGTCGGAAGTTGCTGGAGAAGGAGCCGACGAGCATGTGGGGAATCCGCTCGGCTTCCAGCGCGTCGATGACGGCCAGTGCGACCTGCTCAATGTCCATGAAGTTGCTCTCTGGTGAGTGGCGTTTGATCGAGCCGCCGCCGCCATTCGAGCCGCTGCCGCAAGAGGTTTCTCGTCTCGGCCTCAGTCAGCGACGGGAACTGATTCCGAATTCCGGCGAGCGTGATCCGGCAGGCCGACTCAAACAGTCGTGGTCCGGCCGTCAACTTCTCCTCGGCGGACATTCGCCGCGCTCTGAGCAGGCGATCCCGCTCGATGCCGTCAATCAGTTCCTTGGTTGGTTCCATCGCTGAGCCTTCGATCCGTGTTCTCAAGTGCCAATGCCGATGCCATTCAACCACGCTCTGCCACGGATCGCCAGCGGCTGTGTGAGCCGGTCATGGCCATCACCTTGTCGAATCAGAGACACTGGTGCCACGATCACGCCCCGATACTCCGGGGAGAATTGCAGAACGATGCGGGCAGAACGATGGAAGAAAGGAGTTGGTGGGATGATCCGTCTTCATCATTCTGCCCCCATCGTTCTGCCATTCGCCCCGTCATCCGCGACAACCTCGAATGCTCGTGACACTTCGGGTGGGATGCGTTTCGGTGAGCCGGTGCGGTAATCGACAAACGCCCAGTTCGTCTCGGCCTTGGCGAGGACCGTTTCGCCGGACTTCCGCTGTTCATCAGCGCCACGCAGAATGAGAAACCGCCGGCGCGACGTGACCTTGCCCATGTCGGCCACCCAGGTGCGGATCAGGATCGTGTCGCCGAGCAGGGCGGGGGCGAGGTACTCGATGAAATGCGACCGCACGACCCAGCCGCAGCCCAGCGCGGCATACGCCTCGACCGGCCACCCCTGAGCCGCCGAATGAGCCAGCGCCGCCGACTGCATCCACTT
>JANMLE010001287.1:0-7335 GCA_031372385.1 Planctomycetota bacterium
GCGGCGGCCCGTCGGTCTCTTCGGCATCGAACGTGGCGAACAGGAACTCGATCGCCGGAGTGGGCGAGCGCTGCACCGACTCGAACGGCGACAGCGCTTCGTAGTGGTCGCCCATCCCCGCGGAAAACAGGTGGTTGACGAAGTTGAGCACCGCTGGCTGACTGCGAAAGTTGACGCTCAGCGGCAATCGTCCGGGGGCCGGGATCTCGTTCCGCAGACGGTCGAACACGCCGGGGTCTGCACGACGGAAGCGATAGATCGACTGCTTGGCATCGCCCACCAGAAACAGCCCGCCCTGAGTCAGCGCGTCACCGCACAGCATCCGGACGATGTCGGCCTGGACGGGATCGGTGTCTTGAAACTCGTCGACCATCAGCAACCGAATGCCGGCGGCGACACTCGCCCGCACGTCGGCACGGTCACGCAGCAGGTCGCGGGCGCGCAGCAGCAGGTCATCGAAGTCGAGCAGCCCCTGCGACTGTTTCGCCGCCGCATAAGCTTCGGCCGTGTGTCGCGCCAGCCGTAGAGCCCGGGCCGAGAAATCGGCGGCCAGATGCAGATCGTCTTCGTCGACAGTCAGCAGGTCGGCCAGATCCTGCGCTTTCTCACGCACCGACTTGAGCGAGTCCTTCACCGCTTCGAAGACTTCGGCGCTGGGCCATGTCTTGACAGTGCCGCCCCCTTGGACCCGCGCGTTCTCGTCGATGATCTGCAGGATCGCACGCGGGTCGGACCACTCGCGGGTCGGCTCCAACCATTCCAGCAACACCGCGCGGCGCTCCAACATCGTCGCGTGAGTCGGCTGGTAGTCGCGCAGTAGTTCGAACAGCTTTACCGTGGACGGAGTGTTACGGAACTCGGCGATCAGCTTGGGGACGAACTCTTTCGACCAGCGCGCGAGCCACAGGTCTGCGATCGACTCGGCCGTCTGTTCCCCGAAGGTCGCGAACGTGATTTGAAACCGCTGCCTGACCAGTGTCCGAGCCAGATCGCGCGACCGTTCGAGGCCGAATTGCAGCACGAATTCGGCGGCATCCTCGTCGTCGCGCTCCAGCAATCCGTGCAGCGTCTCCTTGGCGATGTGGCGCAGCAGTGTGTCAGCCAGCGCCGGTTCCAGGACCGAGAAGCGCGGGTCGAGTCCGGCGTCGACCGCCTGCGACCGCAGCAGGCTGGTGCAGAACGAATGGATGGTGCTGATGCGCGCCGAATCGAGTCCCCGCAGGATGGCGAGCCAATGTTCGACCGCGTCCGGTTCACACTGCTGCAACCGTTGATGGCAGGCCGAGCGGATGCGGTCGCGCATCTCACGCGCCGCGCGATCGGTGAACGTGATCGCCACCATCGACCGCAGGCTGGTCGCGACGGTGCCCGGTTCCAAACCATTCAGAAACCGCTGAGTCAGTACAAACGTCTTGCCACACCCCGCTCCCGCCGAGAGCGCGATCGACACTCCGCGAGTCTGAATCGCGGCAGCCTGCTGGTCGGTGTATTCCGGACGGGACGATGCTGTCATGAGTGGTCTTCGTTCGACTTGCTCGCGACCTGTTGCCATCCAGTTCGCATTTCAGAAACCGAAGATGGTGCAAGAGGGGAAAGCAAGAAGTTGACCACAGATTTCACGGATGGGCACAGATAAGACCAAGCATTAAGCGGCACTTTGACTGTTCACTCTTGCACTTGTCACCCACTTGGACCTATCTGTGCCCATCCGTGAAATCTGTGGTCAATCCTCTTCATTCGGGTTGCGGGTTTCCTGCGCTGGGCAATCTGTGGTTCCGCCGCTTCCTCTTGGTTGCGGCCGAGAGGTTGCATGGTTGAACGCCGAGCCAACGAGATCCGGCGATGTCCACGGGCGGAACGATATCAGGTTGGAAACCGGGTCGACAGCGAGCCCGTCTTGTCGCGACCGGCAGTTTCTGCGACAAGTCCGTTGGATCAGAAGCGGCGACCGAAACCGTCGGCCGCCGAGTGGGAAAGGATTCCGGCGTCGTGCTCGAACTCAGTCAGTCGCCCGTCGAGGCACCGGACGAACTTGTCCGGCGGCTTGCCCATTTGCAGCTTTGCCGACCGGCGGATTTTCGGCGGGCGCGGGCCTGTGTGCGCCGGCTGTCCCGCGACCTCCCCACCTTCGATTCGGTCTGGATTGATGCTCTCGTTCAACTCCGCAGACTGACGCCGTATCAGGCGCGGATGCTCGAAAGCGGAGCCGGCGACCAGTTGCTGATCGGCCGTTCCATCGTGCTCGACGAACTGGGGCACGGGCCGCATGGAACGACGCTGCTCGCGAAGACGGCGGGGCGGCAGGGACGCATCGTCTTGAAGCGGCTCAAGGTCGCGGTCGAAGCGATCCCCGAGTGCCGGCAGCGGCTGACGCAATTCATTGAACGCGCGTCCGGCTGGTCTCATCCGAATCTCGTCGTCCCGCACAGCCTGCTCACCGGGACCGAGCCGTCGTTGGTGATCGCCAGCCGTTGGGTTCGGGGTTTGACGCTCGCCGAATTGCTCGTCCGTCGCGGACGGTTCCCCGCGCCGATCGTGCTGGAAATCGCGAGGCAACTAGCATCCGGCCTGGCGGCGCTGCAGGGAGAGGGACTTGTGCATGGCGATCTCCGCCTGTCGAACGTCCGCTTGACGACGCGGGGATCGGTGGTGCTGGTCGACGGCGGCGTCCGGCCGGCGGTCTGTCCCGAACTGACGATTCACGAAACGTTCGCGCTCGATGCGTATGACGGCGTCGCTCCCGAATTGATCGGCACGGGAATCGGTGCGAATGCCGGTTCCGAGATCTATGCGCTGGGTTGCCTGCTGTGGCAACTGCTGACGGGGCGTCCGCCGCATTCGATGGCGGACCCGTTGATGAAGCTGGCCGCTCATCAGACTCAGCGGATCGCGGATGTGCGGAGCCTGGCTCCCGACACACCGGCGGTGCTCGCGGAATCGATCGCCGCGATGACATCGCCCGACGTGAATCAGCGGCCCCGTTCGTTTGACGACCTGCTGCAGCGCTGGGGACGGCCCGGTCTGTCATCACGTTCGCGGCTGCGGCGCTATCGGAAGCATTTCGACGGCGCGGTGCCGCACTTCGTTCAACCGGGCGGACGTGTCACCGACAGTCGCTGGCCGTGGGTGGCGGTGTCGCTGTTCGTTGTGGCCGGCATGGCACTGACGTTCGCCGACCAGGGACTTCGCAACGAGCTGTTGTCGATCACGCGCCGTGTGACCGATGCCATCAATTCCCGACAGACCTCCGCGCCGCCGACCGATTCACCGTTGTCATCGCAGCCAGGGCAGAGTCCCGGATCGACCGCCGTTCGCACCATCGCCGGGCTGTTGCCGCTGCCATCTCCATCGGCCGACGGAGAAATCGTGCTCTCCGAAGCGGGGCCGTACGATGTGGCGCAACTCGCCGCCGCGGCCCGTCTGACGATCCGCGCGGCACCGGGCGTCAACCCCGTGATTCAAATCGGCCGCACACCCCTCTGGCTGGCTGGCGAAACGGTCACGCTCGAAAACCTGACCGTGCTGTGCGAGTCACCGGCGGGCGAGCCTCCTCCCGCGATGCTGCTCGTCAAGTCGCATCAACTGTTGATTCAGGGCTGTCACTTCCAACGGACGATGCCGACGATCGAACAGGAAGCGGAACATCTCAAAGCGTCATCCATTCCAGATGCAGAACGTCATGCGGCAGTCGCGCAGAATTCCACCGTCGTGGCCGGGCGGCCGCTGGAGACGGTGCCCGCGAGTTCCAGGCCGGGGCGCAAGGCTGTCAGCAACACGATCTTTCGAACGGCGGGAGCCGCGCTGTGGTCGGCCGAACTGCCGCATCAGGTGACGATGTCCAACTGCTTGAAGCTGGGCGACGGCGCGTGCTTCGCGGTCTCACCCAAAGCTGCGGTGCATCCGTGTGCGATTGAACTGAACAAGCTGACGCTGCGCGACTCCGGGCCACTGTTGCGACTGGCCGGATCGTATGCCGAACAGGCGACGGCCCCGACGATCGAATTCACCGCCAACGACTGTGTCTTCGCACTGGCCAACACGGGGACGGGACTGATCGAACTGCAATCACCCCGCCCGCGAACCGATTCCGGCAAGTCAGTCCGCATGACTGGCCACGGCTCGGTCTTGGCACCGGGACTGAACCTGATGGTCATCATCGATCCCTCGGGTCAGTCAGCCCGGCAAGTCGCGGATGCGGACGAACAGTTCGAGGGGATCGTGGTCAGCGAGTTGGTCTTCGCCGGGCCGTCTTCGGGTCCGACAAGCAACTCGCGGTTGGATCGTCTGACAGCCCCGCGATCTTCAGCCGACGCTGACGCACGCCCAGGCATCGACACCAGCCGCCTGCCCGCCATCCGCCTGAAGCCGCAGACCACGGAATCCTCAGCGACCGAGCAAAAGTCGGTTCGACAAGATTGAATCCAAACCGCGCCCGCGATAAACAGCCTGTTCAACAATGTCCGTCGGCCTCGAAAGGCTCGCCGATTCCTGAACGACCTCGACCCCGACGACGTCCGCGGCGTCGAACGCAGCCTCAATAGACTCGTCGAACAGCCCGAAATTGAAAGCGCCATCGAGTGACGGTGCCTCGCCAGCACCATCGAATGAACTTCAGTGTCTTGTCTGTCCATCGATTCGTCGGGTTAGGAATCATTGATGGCAACGATCTACATCGAAACGTCGATTGTCAGCCATGCGTCAGCGCGCCCCAGCCCCGATCAGAACATTGCGCTGCTTCAGAATCAGGCTCGCGACTGGTGGCATCTGGAGCGGCCGAAGTTTGAGCTGGTGACTTCTCAGCTTGTCATCAACGAGGCCTCTGCGGGAGATCCAAGTGCCGCTCATGAACGGTTGAAGCTGCTCGATGGCATTCCGCTGGTGCCGATCACCGCCGACGTTCAGAAGATCGCCAGCGCCCTGGTTTCGGCTTCGATGATGCCACCCAAGGCCGCCGTCGACGCGCTGCATGTGGCTGCGGCGGCGTATGCCGGTGTAGACTATCTTTTGACACAGAATTGTCGGCACATCGCCAACGCACATATTCTGCCGCAGGTCTATGCGACACTGAAATCGCTGGGCTTTGGCGGGTTGCTGATTTGCACGCCGGTGGAATTCTTGGGAGAGACTGACGATGACACAGAATCCGATTCTTGAAGAACTGCACCGGACCCGCGAGGCCCTGCTGGCGAATGCGGGCGGAACCCTTGCCGGACTGGTCGCCCGACTCCAGCAGGACGAACGCAGGTCAAACCGCACCGTTCTCGATCCCAACGATCTCCCCAGAAATCGCCGACCAAACGATTGCCACGAGATTGAGGATCGCGAACGTGCTGACTGCGCGACATCGTTGCCATAACGGCGAAGTCGGCTGTGGGAAACCGTCGCCAATGGACTTGAGACTCAAAGCCCCTTCAATTCCTGAACGGCCTCGACCCCGACTTCGTCCGCGGCGTCGAACGCAGCCTCGGCGGACTCCCCCGCCCGTCGAACAGTCCGAAATCGAAAAAGCCGTCGAGTGACGGTGTTTCGGCATCTCCGGTGCTCTTCATTTTCTTGTCCTCCATCTCCGTATTAGGCGTCACTGCACGCTTCCTGGTATGAAGGAAATCATCTATAACGGCTCGATGGGACGGGTGGTCCGGTTTTCTTCATGCTGGGTGCGAAGCACAAGAAGACCTAGACCGAGCGTTGATGAAGACCCAACATTCCAATTTTGTTGAAAGTCGATGCGATTTGTCTTGGACCGACGGTCCCCGGCTTTATACAAGCCGGGCCACCCCGGCGCTACATGGCTGAATTTTCGATCAGATTGAACAAAGCCACCGCGACGGTGAGACACCGCAATGTTTTGGGGTGACTTGGGAACTTTCACTGTGTATCAGGCGTCCGCACTGCGTAAACCGTTCTCTAAAAAACCAGGAGTAGTTCCCTATGTGTCGTTCTGTTGGGTTCGCTCTGATTCTATTGACGATCATCTTCACTCCCGGATTGTCCTTCGCAGGGACGATCTACGAAGTCTCCGTGAAAAACGAGGGGAAAACGAAAACATACAACGTGCAGTTTGGTGGAAACGAACTCGTCGAGCAATGGACGGCTTTTGACCCAGAGAGCAAGGCTTTCGTGTCCCTTAAGTTCCCGCGTCTTGGAGCGAAGCCTGAACCGGTCGCAGCGATCTGGGATAGCGATACCGGAGAGACCATTCGACTATATCGATTCGAGAACGCCAAGCACCCGTTGCCGCGCATTGAAAGCATTCGGCAGTTAAAGGTGTGCCCATTCACGGGCTCGAAGGATCTCAAAGCGACCCCAATCATTGAAGTCGATTGATTCAATAATCCTGTGTGCAACCAGACGCGAACCGCTAAAATCCTGTTGAAACCGTAGGATAGACGGCGGGGTGGCATTGCTTGAGGCGCCATATCACGATAGGCGTGCCACTGCTTGTCAGCTTTGGGACAAGCAGTGCTGATGGAGATTTGGCTGGTCACCTACACTGCTTCTCCGTGGACTCCGAAGCAGTGGTACGATTGGCAGCGATTGCAGGGCGGCCAAGAACCGCTGCCGATCGCGGCCCTGGAGTAAACCATGATGAACCATGCCATTTTTCGCGTGAGCGACTTCCGCCTCCTCGCGCCATACACGCTCCGGGTAACATTTGATGACGAAACCGAACGGGTCATCGATTTCCAGCCTGTACTCGCCGGCGAATTGTTTGGGCCCTTGCGCGATCTGAACCTGTTCAACCGGGTCTCGATCGACGCGGAGGTTCACACGTTGGTTTGGCCCAACGGTGCAGACTTTGATCCCGCGACGCTGCACGATTGGCCGCAACACGTGCAAGCCCTGACGGAGCGTGCGCGAATGTGGGAACCAATTCCCGTCTGGTGCTCCAAGTTTACTGTAGTCCCGTCGCTCCGCCGACGGGACGATTGCGGAGTTGGCGTACACACCTGAGATGCTCGTTGCAGCACGTCCCGTCGGCGGAGCGACGGGACTACAGTACTCGGGACTACGGTACTTTTGTCCGGGATGACAAGCAGAGGAACAGCATTCATGTTTGATCTGACAGCGATTCAGGCGGCGGTTCGGGCGCAGGGGTTGGATGGGTGGTTGCTCGCCGATTTTCGGGGGAGCAACATTCTGGCGCGACGGATCCTGCAATTCGCCGACGGGACGATGGGGTCTCGCCGGTGGATGTATTTCATTCCGGCCAGCGGCTCGCCGAGGAAGCTCGTCCATCGGATCGAGTCCGGGGCGCTCGACCATCTGCCGGGTGAGAAGACGGTCTACCTCAAGTGGCAGGCGTATGAGGCGGGTGTCGCCGATCTGGTCCGT
>JANMLE010001342.1:0-1020 GCA_031372385.1 Planctomycetota bacterium
CGAGTTGCGTCTTGCTGAAGGAATCTGTGGCGCGCTGGATCAGGAACACTCCCTCTTCACTGGCCGTGATCGTGTCCAGCTTGCCGTCGGTGTTCCAATCGACGTGCGTGTGGTTGTGCATGCGGTTCAAGGTCTGATCGAGCACCGTCATGGCCCAGCGATCGGTCCTGGGAGCAGCGGGAATCTCAAACGCCATCAGCCGGATGCCGGTCGGGGCGGTGCTGCGATTCAGCGGTGAAACCACCAGTTGCTTCGTTCCCTTGCCGAGCACGTCGGCAAAGCTCATGCGGTGCGTGCTGACTTCCTTGCCGATGAAGTGGACCGACCACTTGTCGTCCTCCTTCGCGCCGCGAGTGATCCATTGAATCGTCCCCGTGTTCGCCTTGATCCAGCCGGCCCCGATGGCGAAGTCCACCTTGCCGTCGCCGTCAATGTCGTGGGCCGCGATGCAGACGTTGTCCATTTCGGTCTGGTTTTCGAGGATGATGTGCTTCGTCCACGTGGGTGCTTCATACCACTGCACGCGGTTCTCACTGACGGCGACGATGTCGAGTTTCCCGTCGCCGTTCACGTCGGTACTCGTCACGGCGTAGCAGACCGCGCCGATGTTCTCATCGATCACCTTCGCCTCGAACGCGGGAACGCCGGCCGGCACCTGTCGCACCAGACCAGACGCAACGCACAAGACAAAACAGACGGCCAGCCAGGGGGTTCGCGGCATCATGAGCTTCCTGTGGATGGGGTTGATAGAATCGCGACTCGGACTTCGTCGCCGGATGCTACCATCACGCCCCCGCGACGGACGAGCGACCGCCGATGATTTTCGTAGGACGGATTTCCAATCCGTCCGTGCTTATTTCCCCTGTCTCAGTCGTCAGTCCCAACACCATCCGCAACGTCCCGCGACAACAATCGCACATCGAAGGAGATTTCCGTGGGACTGTTCGGAGGGACGCAACTGTCGTGGAGCACGCTGGCCACCTTCAACCGATCGCTCGGCACGATGCTGCATTCCGGCGT
>JANMLE010001358.1:0-1552 GCA_031372385.1 Planctomycetota bacterium
GTCGTTGATCATCGTGTTGCGGTGAAACGCGGTCGCCAGTTGCTGTTACATCGTCGCGTAGGGGATCAGGTCGCCCGCCAGTTGCTCGCGCGTGAACTGATCGAACGGCATGTCGCTGTTGAAGGCGTCGATCACCCAGTCGCGGTAGCGCCACATCGTGCGGGCCAGGTCTTTTTCATAACCCTTCGTGTCGGCATAGCGGGCCAGGTCGAGCCACATCCGCGCCCACCGTTCGCCGAACGCAGGGGAAGCGAGCAGCTCATCGACCAGCCGTTGGTAAGCCAGCGGCGAGGGGTCGTTGACGAACTTCGCCAGCAGCGCGGGATCGGGGGGCAGGCCGGTCAGATCGAGTGCGACGCGCCGCGCGAGCGTGTTCTTGTCGGCCTCGGGTGACGGTGCCAGTCCTTCACGTTCCAAGCGCGAAAGAACGAACCGATCCAGATCAGTCACCGGCCAGTTTGCGGACTTAACCGCGGGAAGAGCCGGTCGCGCCGGTTTCTCAAACGACCAATGAGTCCCCCACGCGGCGCCGTCAGCCACCCAGCGTTTGAGCATGTCGATCTGCTCGGGTGTGAGCGACTTGCCGGAATCCTTCGGCGGCATCTTCTCGTCGGCGTTCGTCGAGATGATCCGCTTCACCAGTTCGCTCTGGTCGACGTTCGACGGCACAACGGCACGACGTCCGTCATGCTCGGCGAGCGCGCCGTCCCGCGTGTCCAGCCGCAACTCTGCCTCACGGTGCTTGTCATCGGGCCCGTGACAGGCAAAGCAGGTCTTCGCCAGGATCGGCCGGACATCGCGCACGAAACTGACCGGACGGGGTCCGTCAGCGGCATCGGCCGACGCCGTCATCGCGGCAACGAGCGAACTCGCCACGAACAACACCGGCAACAAAGTTCGAGCAGTTGGCATGTAAGGCGATCCGGTGGGACTTCACGGCGGGCGGGTTGTGGAGGGGTCACGTGTTGTCGCCGAAGTCGCCAGACTTCGGGGGATTTGAGGCAGGCATCTGAATTCTTGCGAATTCAGCTACGGTATTTGGACTCCGGACCGACCCGGACTTTGGATCAAATCAGCGCTGGCATTTCGGACAGTAGAACGTCGAACGCTGGGCTTGCACAAGTCGCACGATGACCCCGCGAACACATGTCGGACAGGGTTGGTTCTCGCGCATGTAAACCCGGTGCTCGTTCTGATACCGGCCGCTCTGGCTGAGTGCGTTGCGATACGTGCCATCTCCCAACGTGGAACCTTCGTATTCGATGGCGAGTTCCAGCACGGCCCGCGCGGCCTGGCTGAGACGTTCGATCTGAGGCTTGGATAGTTTCTTGCAGCTTCGCCGGGGATCGATCCCCGCCCGGTGCAGGATCTCGCTGGCGTACAGGTTGCCAATTCCCGCGACGAGTTTCTGATCCAGCAGCGCGACTTTGACGGCGCGGCTGGTCGCGCGCAGCCGGTCGCGCCACTGTTCGACCGTGACCTCCAGCGCATCCGGCCCGAGATTGTCCGGCCCGTAGACCTGTTCGAGTTCCCCCGGTTTGTAGAGGCGGAC
>JANMLE010001371.1:0-10508 GCA_031372385.1 Planctomycetota bacterium
CAGTTCGCTGGTGGCGGTGCATCTGGCCTGCCGCAGTTTGTGGGGCGGGGAAGCCGACATGGCGATCGCCGGCGGCGTCAACGTGATGCTGCGTCCGGAATCGTCGATCATGTTGTCCAAGGCCGGGTTTCTGAATCCGGACCAGTATTGCAAGGCGTTTGACGCGGCGGCCAACGGATATGTCCGCGGTGAAGGCGCGGGGGTGGTGATCCTCAAGCCGTTGAAAAGGGCGCTTGCCGATGGCGATGCAATCTACGCGTTGGTGCTTGGCACGGCGGTGAATCAGGACGGTTATCTGCCGGAAGGATTCACCGTGCCCAATGTGCTCTCACAGATTGCCCTGATGGAGGCCGTCTATGCCGAGGCCGGTGTCGATCCGTTGACGGTGGACTATGTCGAAGCCCACGGCACGGGCACGCCCGTCGGCGATCCCATCGAAAGCCTGGCGCTGGGGGCGGTGCTGGGGCGGGATCGGGACGAGGGACAGCGCTGTTTGATCGGCTCGGTGAAGACGAACCTCGGCCACCTCGAAGGCGCCGCGGGGATTGCCGGCTTCATCAAGGGCGCTCTGACGGCGCAGCACGGCATCGCCGCGCCGAACTTGCACTTCCACAATCCGAATCCCGAAATCGATTGGGAGCACCTCAAGCTGGAAGTGCCCACCCGGCCCACTCCGTTGGAATGCACCGACCATCCTTGGATCGTGGGTGTGAATTCGTTCGGTGCGGGGGGCACCAACGCGCATGTCGTGCTGCAAGAGCCGGACTCAATCAGCCGCAGGGCGCTAGCCCCCGGTTCGGACGTGATGCCCGAACAAGAACCGGACGCTCAGAAACCGGACGCTAGCGCGTGCCGGCTGATGCTGCCCGAAAATGTTGTGACGGGCGCGAAGTTGTATGTGCTCAGTACCGCCCACCGCGATTCGTTGCGAACGCTGGCGTTGCGGCATGCCGACTTCTTGAGCGTCACGCCGCACCGGCTCGAAGACGCCGCGTTTTCAGCGTTCACCCGGCGCAGCCACTACGGACATGTGCTCGCAGTGGTCGGTGAGACTCCGAAAGAGGTGGAGGACAAACTCCGCAAGTTTGCCGACGGCCAAGTCGACGCGACGATCCTGGCGACGTCGATCACCCGCAAGAAAAGGCCGAAGCTGGCGTTCGTGTTCTCGGGTCAGGGGGGCCAATGGCCGCGCATGGGTCTGCAATTGATGCGGCGCGAACCGGTGTTTCGCCAATGCTTGGAAGAGATCGAGTCACTCTTTCAACCGCTCGCCGGGTGGTCCCTGCTGGCGGAACTTCACAAGGTTGAAGGCGAGTCCAAAGTCAACGACACGGTGATCGTTCAGCCGGCAATCATGGCGATTCAGATCGCGCTGGTGAAACTCTACGAACACTATGGAATTCGGCCCGCTGGAATCGTGGGGCACTCGATCGGTGAAGTGGCGGCGGCGTTCGCGGCCGGGGCCGTGACGCTCGGGCAGGCGGTGCAGGTAATCTACCATCGGGCGCAGGCTCAGAACCAGACCTCCGGCAAGGGGGGGATGCTGGCGGTCGGGCTGTCGCTGGAGGAAGCCCGCAAGCTGATCGAAGGCCATGCTGGCAGGGTTTCGATTGGCGCGGTCAACGGCCCGGCGATGCTCACGTTGTCCGGTGACTCGGAGCCGCTGCTGCTCATTGCGCAGTTGCTGGAAACCCGTGGTGTTTTCAACCGGCCGGTTCGGGTCCAGGTGGCGTATCACAGCCATCACATGGAACCGATCAAGGACGTCATGCTGACAGCGCTGAGTCAGGTGCGGGGCATCAAGACCACGACGCCGCTCTATTCCACCGTCACCGGCCACCGCGAAAACGGCCTGCATCTCGATCCGGACTACTGGTTCCAAAACGCGCGGCAGCCGGTGCTGTTCACGAACGCCCTGAGCGCCATGCTGTCGGACGGCTTCGACACCTTTGTGGAAATCGGGCCGCATCCCGTGCTCGTCAGCGGTGCCGAAGCTCTGTTCAAGACGCTCGACACCGAGGCCGTGATCGCTCCGTCAATGACCCGGAGGGAACCCGAAGTCACGGTGTTCCTGCAAAGCCTGGCCCGGCTGGCGGCGCGCGGGCTCGAACCGAACACCGCGTTGATGTTCGGCTCCGATCGTCGCTATGTCCGGTTGCCGAAGTATCCCTGGCAGCACACCCGGCACTGGTTCGAACCGCCTGCGTCGGCCGAGATGCGCCGCGGAAGATTCGAGCACCCCTTCCTGAAACGTCAGACGCAACTGGTCTCCGAAGAGGGACTGGCGGTCTGGGAGGCCACGCTGGACGTGCAAAAATTCCCGTACCTCCACGATCACCAGGTCGACGGCGAAATCGTCTTCCCGGCGACCGGACACTTGGAACTCGCGTGGGCCGTGGCGAGTGAGCAATTCCGTAACGAGTCGTTCTTCATGGAGAACCTGCACTTCGACCTGCCCCTGATCCTTCCCGACAACAGCCGTCACCCGCTGGAGGTCCGATTGGAGATCGTGTCGGGGGAAGGTGATTACCGCATCTGCAGCCGCCCGGCCGACGCGACCGCTGAGTCGCCGTGGTCGAAGCATTCCTCGGGGCGGATCAACACGGTGCATGACCGCTTCGAGAAATCGACGGTGTCGCTCGACGAACTTCGGCCGCAGTTTCTCGAAGAGGACGTCCTGTCCGTCGAGGCGTTTTACGAGACGATCCGCGCGGCGGGTCTGGACTACGGCGAGCGATTCCGCTGCATCCAACAGCTTTGGCAGCGCCCTCACGAAGTGCTGGCTCAACTCAAACTGCCTGCTGAGCTGACGCATGAATCAGAGCGGAATGTCTTTCATCCGGCGCTCCTTGATGCCTGCCTGCATATCGTGTTTGCCGACGTGCATCGCTCTGGCGAACCGCAGCGCGTCTTTCTGCCCTATCGCATCGACCGTGTTCGGTTTGATCGACGGCCAACAGGAAGCGTTTGGGCTCACGCGCGGGTCACGCTCAGTGACGAGCAGTTTCTGATTTTGGACACGTTGGTTTTCGATGACGCCGGCGAACTCGTGGCCGAGGTGCGCGGCTTGACCTGCAAGCGACTTGCCGGAGCGGGTTCGCATTCGTCGGACAGTTTGTATGAGGGCTGTTACGAGTACCACTGGATACCAGCCGCGCGCGAGCCGGACCTTCACGGCCGCATTTTCGACTACACGACAGCCGTCCTGATCGCCGATGCCTCTGGAGTTGCGAGCGAGCTGGCCACGCGATTGGCGGCCGAAGGGATTCAGCCGCGGGTGATCCGCTTCGGTGATAAGCGGGGACTCGACGAATTGCTGGGGGATGTGCCGTTGGATCGGCGCACGTTGATCGTGTTCGCTGCCGGGATGAAGACGAACACAGCGCGTAGGACGGGCACTCTTGCCCGTCGAACACCAGACGACGGGCAAGAGTACACGTCCTACACCGGACTGGCCGATTGCCCCGCGGTCCCATTGCTGTTGCAACTCGCTCAGACGTTGCACAAGCGAGAGGGCGTGCCGCGCTTGTTTGTAGTCACCAACGGCGCGGCGGGTGTGGCCGGCGACCAACCGTTGGATTTGGGTCAGGCAATCCTGCACGGCATGGCGCGCGTCATCAACAACGAGTGCCCCAACGTTCCGCTGATGGTGATCGATCTGAGTGCCTCGATCCCGCCGTGCGAAGTCGGTGCGCTCTTCCAAGAACTGTTGCACAGCCGCCGCGATCGGGACGAATCGGAAATCGCCCTGCGCGGCGATGAGCGTTATGTGCGGCAGTTGATCCCCGTGGATCGGGACTCTGCCGAGCAGGCGGCGGTCTCCGATGAAGCGGGGGTCGGCGGTCATTACCGCGCCGATGTGAGCGTGCCGGGAGCGCTCGATCAAATCGCGTTTCGCCGGCTTCCGCCAATCGGACTCGGTGAAAACGACGTGGAGATTGCTGTCCAGGCGGCGGCCCTCAATTTCAAAGACGTCATGAATGCGATGGGCTTGTTGCCGGAGAACGCGGTCGCCGGCGGCCTGACCGCGCATCGTCTTGGCTTGGAGGTCGCGGGCCATGTCCTTCACACCGGGCGTTTGGTCAAGCATGTCCAAGTGGGTGACGAAGTGATTGCCCGCGTGGCCGAAGGTTTCTGCGGTCGCGTGACTACGCCCGCGCATTATGTCATCCGCAAACCACAGAGGCTGACTCCGCTTCAGGCGGCCGCGGTGCCGCTCGTTTACGTCACGGCCTGGTACTCGTTGTGTCATCTGGCCCGCATGGCTCGCGGCGAAACCGTGTTGATTCATTCGGCCGCCGGCGGCGTCGGCGGCGCGGCGATTCAGTTGGCTCAGCGAGCCGGCGCGATCGTGATTGCCACGGCCGGAACGAAGGAGAAACGGGCCTCGCTGAAGCAGATGGGGATCGAGCATGTCTTCGATTCACGCTCGCTCGATTTCTCGAACGAGGTGCTGGCAGCCACGGGCGGGCGCGGCGTGGATATCGTGCTCAACTCGCTGACGGGGAGGTTCATCGCGCAAAGCCTGAAGTGCCTCATGCCGTTTGGGCGGTTCGTCGAAATCGGCAAGGCGGATATCTATCGCAACAGCAAGTTGAGCCTGGAGCGACTGGGCGAAAACGTCTCCTACTTCGCCGTCGATGTGGATCGGCTCGCCTTGCAAAAGCCCGAGCTGCATCAGCAGGTGCTGTCTGAAGTGGTCGCGTTGTTCGAGCGCGGCGAGTTACAACCGCATGAGATCACCGAGTTCCCGATTTCCAAACTTCCCGAAGCCCTGAGATTCATGACTCGCGCCGCGTATCGGGGCAAGATCGTCATGAACATGCAGAACGATCGCGTCCAGACGCTGCCGCCGCGCAACGCCACGTTCCGGTCCAATCGCACCTATTTGATTTCCGGCGGAGCCAGTGGCTTTGGATTGGAAGTCGCACGCTGGATGGCCGACCGCGGTGCGCGCCACTTGGTGCTGCTCAGCCGCAGCGGCAGCAAGAGCGTTGAAGATGGCGCGGCCATCAATGCGATGAAGGAACTCGGCGCTCAGGTCGTCGTGGTTCGCGCGGATGTCACGGACGCGGCCGCTGTCCGACAACTCATGGAACGCATTCAGTGCGACATGCCTGCTCTGGCCGGAGTGGTCCACGGTGCCGCGGTGCTCGACGACGCTTCGATTCCAACGATGGACATGGCCCGCTTCGAGCGCGTGTTCAATCCCAAAGCCCAAGGCGCTTGGAACCTGCACGAAGCGACGCTCGCCACCGGAGCCGACTTGGATTTCTTCCTGATGCTCTCCTCGATTTCATCCGTGCTGGGCCTGTTCGGCCAATTGAATTATGCCGCCGCCAACTACTTCCAAGACGCGCTCGCCCACTACCGCCGGCAACAAAGCCTGCCCGCCACGTCCGTCAACCTCGGTGTGCTGGGGCAATACGCGGGCATGTCCAAGCCGGAGAACGATGAGCACGACATCATCGGACTTCTGGAAACTCAGGGTCTGCTCGTGATGCCTCTGGCAGACGTGCTGGCCAAACTGGAAGCCGCTGTGGTTCAGCAACCCACGCAACGAGTGACCGCCCGCTTCGATTGGTCTCGGTTCCGCGCGTCGTACCCGCACTTGGTTCGCGATGCGCGATTCGTCGAGTTGATGAGCGACGCCGCTCTGGCACGTGGCAGCCGCCCCAAAACCTCCAGCCTGCGAGCTGCTCTCGCCGAAATGGAACCCGATCAACGCCGCGAACGCTTGCAGCAAGAGTTGACGAGTTCACTCGCGCGCATCCTGGACGCGCTGCCGGAGAAGATCGACGTCGCCGCTTCGATCGACAATCTCGGCCTGGATTCGTTGATGCTGACGGATTTCCAAATCGGGATCGTGCGCTCGCTTGACGTCAACGTACCGCTCATCAAGTTGCTCAAAGGACCGAGCATCGCAACGTTGACCACAGACTTACTGGCGCAATTGGCCGAAAGCGGCTCGGCCGATGGGACCACAACGCAGGATGCCAGCCGAGCTGTGGCAACCTTCACACTTGCGAATCTGGACGGCGTCCACGTCGTCAACCCGTGGTTGGTGCGTGGCAATTGCAGCGCCGACGCACCGATCCGGCTGATCTGCTTTCATTCAATGGGTGTCGGCGCGTCGCTGTTCACGAGATTCCTGCTCAATCCCCCCGATGGCTACGACATCTTGGCCGTGCAAACGCCGGGGCGCGAGAACCGCATGGCCGAGCCGGTGGCGGAGAGCGTCGATGAATTGGTCGATCACATCTTGCCGCACTTGTTGCCGCTCTTCGACCGTCCGGTGGTGATCTGGGGCCACAGTTTCGGTGGGATCGTCGCTTGGGAAGTCATTCGCCAACTGTGTGACCGGCATCGTTGCGAGCCGATTCATTTCGTCGTGACGGGCACGGAGGCACCGCATGTGGTTCCCATGTGGCAGAAGCGCGAAATCATGCTGAAGGCCATGGTGCCCGACAACAGTCCCGAGTACCTGCTGTCGCAGTCGCGCTTTGTGGATGACCCGGAATTCTTTAAGCGGATCATCGTGCCTGGCATGAGGCGTGACATGCCGCTGCTGAAAAGCTACCGTTTTCAGCCCAGTCCTCCGCTGAAGTGCCCAATGACGGCCTTCGCGGCGCGGAGAGACGACATGGTCTACACCGACTTGATCCGTGAATGGTCCGGATACACCGATGGCGGTTTCGATTTGATTGAAGTGGATGGCGACCATTGGTTCTTGGATCGCAACCGCAACTTGATCACCACAACGTTTCAGAATATCGCCGCGATGCACCAACGAACCGAAGCCGATCACGTTGTCCAGTCGGCGGTCGCCGTAGAAGATCGGTGACTGGAGAAAGCATCCCGCCACTCGTTGCTTCTTGGCTGATCGCTCAGGAAGTGGCGGCATCGTCCAGCGCGAAGTCGGCACCCAGAGCGTGCAATGCTTGCCGGGCGGTCGTCAGGTCTTGTTGTGCCTCCGGCCAACCATGCTTCTGGCCGACCTGGCCGCGGGCGAGCAGTGTTTGAGCAAGTTCAAAGCGGGCTCCTTGTCGTTCCGCGACGGCGAGGCTTTCATCCAGGTGCTGACGTGCCTTGTGGACCTGTCCCCGCAGCGCCGCGCTGAGGCCGCATTCCCGCAGCGCGTGCGGCAAATCGTTTTGAAAGCTGCGTGCGGTACGCACGGCCTGACGGGCGGTCTTGCTGGCGCGTTTGAGCAGGGGAGATCGATGCGCTGACGATGAGTCCGGCGACTTCTCAAATTGTCGGCGCAATGCTGAGGCGAGCCACGAGCGCAAGGGAAGGACATAGGCGTTCTTGAGACCCGCACTTTCGACGAGCCGGTGGCCTTTCTCGAAAACGACTGCGGCCTCCTCCGCGCGATCGAGCATGAAAAGCCGCACTCCCTCTGCCAACATCACCTGCGCGCTCACCTGAACATCGGCGCGGGGGCGGTCTAATTCTTGTTGCAGAACTTCCGGTGGCACCTGCCCTCCCGTGGACTGCGCCCAGACGTCCAGACTAAAGCCGGCAGCCTGGATATCACCCAGTTCCAGCCCGGACAAGTGAATTCTCTTGGACTCCTCCGCACAACGCGCCAGTTCGCCGAGCCGAAACATTCCGAATGCCATGTGGACGCGGGCAACATTGACTTCCCAGAGATCGCCAGAGCGTTCCAGCAGCCGGGCGGCTTCCCGACACTTCTCAATGCATTCACCAAAGCGTGAGGCTGCGTGGAGGACAACGCCATGAAAATTGAGAGCTTGCCCCTGCCCCCACAAGTCGCCCAGCGACTCGTAAATTGCGAATGACTTCTGTGCATAGACGATGCCTCGACTGAAATATGGGACCAAGCTCATGACCGGGGCGTGGATCGAATAGGCATGAGCCAGTTCCCGCGTGGGCGGATAACACTCGGCCAGGTTCATGCCGCGCAAATGAGCCCAGAGGCACGGAATCTGACCGCGCCCAAACCAATAGGCATACGTCAGGCGATTGAGGAGGCGAATCACAAGGAGCGGCTTCTCCACGCGTTCCATTTTGTGGCGGCCCACGACGAGCCTGGGTAGCAGAGAATGCAGAACTTGCACGCAACCTTCCCACGCCAGATGGAAAAAAGACGTCAAGTGCCATTGCGGCACCTTATGGCCAAGCAACCCGAGGGCCCGCTCGATAGCGTCGATCGCCGTTGTCATATCGCCGCACTTGAAGGCAAGTTCTCCTAGTTTGCCCTCGATCTGTGCCTGCGTGAGCGTGTCCGAGGTTAGCTCCAGTGCGGCTTTGAACCGGATCGCCGCGTCCGGATAACGGCCTCGGAGCATCAGCACGTCACCCAGAATCTCGGCGACTTGATAGCGCGTGGCGTGATCCGCCTTCACCGCGCCGCGCTCGGCAATCCGATAGAGCTGCTCGGCGATTTCCAAGGCATATTGCGACCGGGCTTGAATGGCCATCGCCATCGCATAAGGGAAGGCGCGCTCACTGTCTCCAGCAGCATCGAAATGGTACGCGAGATCGAAGAGGCGTTTCGATGTCTGGTCTTTCACCGGGCGCATTCCATCATCACCCGCGACCGTGGCTGTCACGGGCGAAAGTGTTTGAACGGAGCCCGCACCACTTTGATATGCCGCAGGGATCGACGCTTCCAGGACCGTCGCGATCCGGTGATGGATGTCTTTCACCACATCGGCGGGCAGGTGGCTGAGGATCGTTTCACGGATGCGGTCGTGGTAGGTCTCGACATCTTCCATGTCGGCCGAGCCGCTGCTGCGGACCAACCGGCCCGAGCGCAGGACGGCCAGGGCACTGTGTTCATCCGCGCTCAAACCGGTGGCTTGGCGCGCCTCGCCGCGCCGCAGCGGTTGGCCCGACACGGCAATCACTTCAAGCAGGCGGCGCGGCTCTTCCGGCAGCGACTGGATGCGGGTCCAGAGAACATCGTCGAGCACCAGCGCTCCCGCGGCCGAAGTCTCGGCAACTTCCACGCTGCCGGCGGCGCATTGCACCAGGACATGCACGAAGAATGGGTTGCCTCCCGATTCGCGGGCGATGGTTTCCGCCTGCGCCCGACTCGCGGAATCGCGGCGGCCGAGAAGCGCGATGGCCAGCTCGCAGGCTTCGTCGTGACCGAGTGGCTCGACCGCCAACTGGCGCTGGTCGAGCGCCGCGCCGGCCTTGTCCAGCGCCCGGTGAAGGATGTCCAGACACGGACTGGTTTCCGCGTCTTCACTCCGGTAGCCCGCAAGCAGCATGAGCACCGGCGATTCCGGGGGCCGCAACAATTCGGCCAACTGCGTCGCGCCATCCAAGTCGCCCCATTGCAGGTCATCAATGAACAGAACCAGCGGCTTGCGATCGCCGAGCCGGGCGAACAACTCGCGCAGCGCCACGAAGGCGCGCCGACGCAGTTCGTGCGGGTCCACGATCTCCGCCACTCGACCGGGCGCTTCCACGATGGCGGCCACACGCTGAAGCACGGGGAAGACCCGCGCGAGCAGATGGACTTCCCTCGGCAGCAGCGCCTGAACCTCATGGGTCGGCAGTTGGCGGAGATACCGGCTCAAGGCGTCAATCAGGCTGTCCAGGGTTTTGTACGGGACCGATTCGCGTTCATAGCACTTGCCGGCCAGCACCACGGCTTTGCCACCCCGCAGCAAATCGTCGAGGAAATGCTGGGCCAGCAGACTCTTGCCCGCTCCCGACCGGCCGTGCAGGCGGACGACGACGGCGCGGCCGTTCCGCATCGCTTGAAACGCGCCGAACAGTACTGCCGAATGCGATTCCCGGCCGACAAACAAGGCACTTGGAGTTGGCACCGACCGCAGGCCCGGCGGCTTATCGATTCCTGACGGCGTTTCCCCCAATCGCCGCAAGACCTCGTGTCCCACGGGACGTGCCTCGGGGGATTTGCGCAGCAAGCCGACACACAGATTGTTGAGATCCTCCGGAATCCCAGCCACCACTTCGGCGGGCGCGGGTGCGTCCAGTTCCTGTTTGGCCACGAGAACTTGAAGCGGAGTGCCGGCGAACGGCAATCGGCCGGTCAAGGCTTCAAACAGCATGACGCCGACGCTGTACCAGTCGCTGGCGGGGGACTGATTCTGGCTCGCCGCCTGCTCAGGTGCCATGTACGCGATGGTGCCGGTGACGTGCTGTTGCGTGCTCTGATGGACGCCGGCCAAATCCATCTGGGCCACCAGGCCGAAATCCAGCAGCACGACCCGGCCTTCGCGAGTCACCATCACGTTGGAGGGTTTGATGTCGCGATGAAGCTTTCCGTGGGCATGCAGGGCCGAGACCCCGTGAGCCAATTGTCAAAGCGTCGTGCGAAGGCGGTCGTACTGCTGCGGCAACAGAACGTATGGCACACCGGAACCCGGCAGGTCAACCGTATCCTCGGCGGAAGGTTCCAGTCGCGTCGGTTCGCAGTAATCGACTGTTTGATGGCTCGGAGCACCGGAATCCGCGCGGATCTGGGTGAGGAAATGCTCCCCGTCGATCAGTTCCATGGCAAT
>JANMLE010001393.1:0-7140 GCA_031372385.1 Planctomycetota bacterium
GACATCAACTTCGCAAGGCTGCCGGCCATGGCGTTCTGTGAAAGAAGCTGGACCCGCTGGAGCGTCTGGGTGTCGTACACGAAGACTTCCAGAGTGAAGCCGCCCTTGAGCTTGCCGACCGCCAGGCGCCGCCCCTCCGGATCGAACGCGACCCCCTTGAGCAGCGCACCGTCGCCGGGATCGAGGACCGCCACTTCGCGCAGGTCGACCTGCATCAGCGTTCGCGCGGCGAGATTCCGCAGATCGAGATCGTCACGCAGCTTTGTCGGTGTCGCGGCAGCAGTCTTCAGCTTGTCCAACGCCGTCCAAGTCCACCCCGGCCGGGGCATCGATGACGCCTCACGCACTTCATTGAGCAGCGCGAAGTACGTCTGCGCGTCCGCCACCTCCTCGGCCGCATGTTGTGCCGAGGCGGCCGAGGCCAGCCGGTTGCGATAGTCGAGCAGCACGCCCGCGAAGGCAACCAGGGTCAAACACGATGCGATCATCCCGGTGGCCAGCGGGTTTCGCCGACACCATCGCCACGTTCGCTCGACGACGCCCGTGGGACGCGCGAGGATGCTTCGGCCTTCGAGAAAACGTTCCAAATCCTCCGCCAGCAGGCGGGCCGATGCATACCGCTTTGCCGGCGACTTTTGCAGGCACTTCATCGCGATCGTGTCGAGATCCCGCGGGACGGACGGATTGAGAACGCGCACTGAAACCGCGTCGACTTCCTTGACCTGTCGCAACGTTTCCAGAATCGATGCCGCCTGAAAGGGGGGACGACCGGTCAACAGGCAGTAGAGAATTGCGCCGATCGAGTACACGTCCGCCAGCGGCCCCACGTCGTGGATCTGGCCGGAAGCCTGCTCCGGGGCCATGTAGCTGGGCGTCCCCATCACATCACCGGTGGTCGACAGGCCGGCATCATCATCGGCGATCTTCGCCAGGCCGAAGTCCGTCACCTTGGGATGTCCGTCACCATCGAGCAGAATGTTCTGCGGTTTCAGGTCGCGATGAATGATGCCGTGCTCGTGGGCATACTGGACAGCGACGGCAATCTCTTTCACCAACCGCGCGGCTTCGCCCGGAGGCAACGGGCCGGACTTGACATGCTGGGCCAGGCTCCCGCCATCAATGTAAGCCATCGTGAAGAAATGCTGGTCGCCTTCCTGGCCGATCTCATAGATCGGCACGATCCCCGAATGTTCCAGCCGCGCCGCGGCCTGGGCCTCCGAATGGAATCGCTGAACGCGCTCCGCGGACACCAGCCGTCCGCCGAGAATCATCTTGAGCGCGACGGTGCGATTGAGCCTCAAATCCCGGGCGCGGTGGACAACGCCCATGCCACCGCGGGCGATTTCCCCGACGAGCACATAATCACCGAAGGTTGTCGCCGCAGACTTGGTGCCAACGCTCGATGTGGTGGGTCCGGCATCCAGGGTCTCCCCGAATTGCGGATAATTCGACGCACTGTCACTCACCGCTATGGGCGTTGGTGTTTCGGCAACGAGAGGCAGTTCCGTGAGCCGCTTCAGATCGATCGCGAGCATTGGAAAACGCGTTGAATAATCCGTCTCGGACGGATGCTCACCCTGTGCTGTTCGCCAATTCCATTCGGCGGCCACAAGCTCCCGCGCCAACGTCAGCCGCTCGGTCGGAGGAATCTGCTCCAAAACCGTTTCGATGGCGATCCGGCGATCCGCCTGTAACGCCTCGATGAACTCATTGAGCGCCCGGCGAACGATTGTTGAGAATTCGCTTTCCTCGGTCATGGTTGCCGCGATCGTCCTTACGGAGTGGGATTCGGTTCGACTTCCCAGGTCAGCAGTTGCAGGCGGTGGGCTTTGACGGCGGTGCGTTTGACTCCGCGCGTCGTACCCTCTGCGAACACAGCGTACTTGAGCAGTTCGCCGAGTGGGCTGTCCAGGCTGCTGCGGGCCGGGCCTCCACGGGTCTTGACCGTCTCCAGGCTGGGTTGGGCCAGACTGGTGAAGTCCACAACTTCGCGGTCGGCTTTCACAACGATTGCGACGAGGTGCTCCAGACCGCGTGACTTCGCGACGACCCTTGTCGAGAACGGAACGGAATCACCCGGCTGGAGACGGTTGATCTCTCCCTGACCGGGAAAGATCGCCTCGATGCCGCAGGCCGTGTCGATGGACAGCAGCGTGACGTCCACGGCAAATCGGCAGGGGTTCTTCAGGCGAATGGTTATCTTCTCGCCATCGCGCAGAGTCGCCCGCTCGGAGCCGTCTTTGGGGGCGGGTGAGTCGTGGCGTTCGAGTTCCAGTTCGATGCGGACGGCATCACCGCGCGGCGTTTCCGTGCTTTCGTTGGCGGCCAGTTTTTTCAGGTTCGCAGCGCGGGCGATTCGTTCCAGTGCCGAGCCGAGCCATTCCACCGTGGCAGCCTCCAACGGCTTGGGACCGAACGCGGTGGATGGTGTCACGTCCGCATCCGATGCCGCGGCCTCCGCGGGGATCACGACGACGTCCCGCTCCCGAATTCGGATGACCCAATCGGCGTCGGAGTCTTTCTCGACGAGTTGCACCAGTCGCGGTCGCTGACCTGCGGCTGAACCGGGACTCAGGCTCGTCTTGAGTTGCTTGATCCATGCGCCGTTGGCGACGGGATCGTGCGCGGAGATTGCCACGCGCAGATGCAGGTCGCCCGAATCGAGGTAGGCGACTTCACAGCGGCCTCCATCGGGCAGGTCATTCGTCGCGGCTTGCTCCGCGAATTCGCAGGGGACCACATCCGCATCGACGGTCCGGGCAAGCTGCACGCGCACGTGACCCAGCGGCTTCGCGCTGCCGCTGCCGTCCGCCGAAAACACCGCCAGCACGCTTTCGGCGGCGACCCCCTGCAACACTCCGGCATTGATCGACCAGCCGCGCGCGGTCTTCGTCAATTGGATCTGCGGACGATCCGGCAGGACGGTCAGGCCAAACAACTCGCGGTCGCGGTTCTGGCCTTCGATCATCGGTGTGGGAAACGAGCGTCCCGCGCCGAGATACTGAGTCTGAATCTGGCGGACCAACTCGCGGTAGGTCAGGGGGCGGGTGCTGCGTGAGAGAACCTGGTTCATCGTGTACGTCAGCAAGCCGTACGGTTTGCGGTCCGGTCCGTTCAAAGGGAGCAGTTGTTCGACGGTTGCTTCGGACGACTGTGCGGCATAGATCGCGATGATGGACGGAGCGTCGAGCACGAGTTCGGCCGGTCGCTCGCCGCGTGTTCGCTCATTGCCGCCTCGAACAATCGCTCCCGCCGCCTGTCGCCGGGCCTTGTCGAGTACCTCGGCGGGAACGAGAACACCGGGTGGAATCTGACGGACACGTTCGCCGACGCCACGAGTCATGGTTCCAGAGTGGCACGAATCGACGATCACCGTCACCGCTGCCCGCCGCTGTTCGATCTCGCGGAGCCAGGCCCGCAACTCGTCATCAACGATCGCGTTGGGGACTTGGCCGACGCCGCCATCCCACGCTTTGACGTCAGCCGGCAGGAACAATTCGTCCAAACCATCCGGCTCAGGATCGTCGGGCGACGGATTCAGGTCGGGCTGCTGGCTGCCGTGGCCGGCGAGGAAGATCACGATCTGCTCGCCCGCCTCAGCCTCGCGCCCGAGACGGCGAAACTCGCGTTCAATGTTGGCTCGTGTCGGCCGGAGGTTTGGCTGACCTGGCGACTCGGCGAGGATCACCACGCGCTCGGGCCGGAAGCCGAAGCGTTGGCAGAGAAGATCGCGCATCAACGCCACGTCGTTGCCAGGCCCCTGCAGATGCAGCGATGGTTCGAGGTGATCATACTTGGTGCAACCAACCAGCAACGCACGGCCGCGAACGGGCGATTCGTCCGCAGCAACCTCTCGCACCGCGACAGGCCACCACAACAACACTGTGGCGAAGAAGACGGGCGCGATCGTGAACAGAGCTCGCATTGCTTGCCTCAGGTGTTGGCCGACATCCGATCGATTGAGCCGCTTGTCCCGGTCTATTCACGGCGTCGTAGTTCTACTGTGACGGACCACTGATTTTGGTTCATGCCCAAGGGGTCGGGAGTCTTTTTCGGGTCGGCGAAATGGGCATGAGACACAATTCGGACTGGTGATCGCCGACCCGAAAAAGACTCCCGACCCCTTCGCACTCGCTCAGCGACGAACAACGCGGCACTTCAAGGAACATGAACCATCCGGTTCATTCGCGCACGGTCTGAGCGTTCCACGTCAGCAAGTTCGCCTTGTCATTCAGGCCCGCGCTGACGAAGACCCGTGCTCCCGCTCCCGCCTTGATCGTCGCCGGAATCACCAGCGGAGTGCCGGACCAGGCGAGATTCTGGGGGACTTTCACACCCGCGCTGGATCGCAAATTGAGCTGGCCAGGCTTCCGACCCTCTGGATTGGTGGCGATCACCACCAACGAGATTGCTCCGTCGAGCGGGACTTGCGCGGGGCCGAGAATCCGCAAACCGCTGTCCGTGTTTCGTGAGACGGACGCAAGCATCACCAAAACCGGGTCGGCGTTCGTGCGTTCCCTGATGGCAACCTTGGCCGTCGTCGCCATCTTGGCCAGGTGGTCGCGTTGCTTGGGATGCAATTCGCGCAACTGCTTGATGCCGTCCACGAGCTGTACGAGTTCCTCCTCGGTGCCGTAATCCTGCGTGATGCGGATCTCGCGCATGAACGTGTGGTAGAGGGCGATCGCCTCGGCGCTGACTTCGTTCGGCTTCAGTCCGGGACCGGCATCGACCTTGCGTGCCCCGGCCGAGAATTTCCGGGCGAGGGCAATCTCCGCGAGCAGGCGTTTCTTGTCAGACGGGGAAATGTGTTTGGCTTCGCCGATCACGGTTTCCAACTGATCGAGCCGCTTGAGATCGTGGTTGTTGCGGCCAATCTGGATCGCGATGAGGTAGAAGACCGAAGCCGGCAACGGTGCGTTGGGTTTTCCGACGGTCCGTTCGGCGAGACTCAGCTTTTCGCCGAGGGCCAGCAAGGCGTCCGCATCATCGGCCCGGAAGGCCGCCACAGCCGCATCGACATCCAGATGCTTGACGAACTCGGGAGCCACGAGTGCGCTAGTGGCCGCGGATGCTGACTGGGGACTGGTCGCGTCGTCCACCGACCGCGCCTCACTGACCACGCTGAACAATGCGATCACGCCAAGAACAACAGACTTGAACGGGACTGACATGGCTATCTCCACTCCGGGATCGGGTATTCGAACTGAGGACTAACGAGGCTCTGCCTCAGACCGACGAAATGTGTCATACGGGAAACGGAATTCGGCTGACGGCTGATCGGCTGACGGCTGTCTGCCGCTTCATGATTTCTTCTCGATCAGCAACTCATCGAGCGACTCCTTCCAGTTCAACTCGATTCCAAAACTTGGCTCATTCACCACAACTTCCCGACATCACGCTTCCTAGGATATCAACCGACGCGCCTTCGACATTTCCATTGTTTAACCCCAACGGCGTGGGCGCGATTGACGAGTGGCCCATTTCCGCGCCACGCCGTTGGCATTGGGGCGAAACGACCCACATGAATCACTCGGCTCCCACGACACAGAACACGGACCAGAAATACGGGTGCAGGAACACCGCCTCGTCGCGTTTGTCACCCGTTCGACGTTGGTTGAGGAATGCTCGCTGCGATTCGGCCAGCGCTTGTGACGGCGACTTGCCTGCGGCCACTTGCTCATGGAACTGGCGGATCAAATCGGGCGCGGTGCCATCATAGACATCCCACAATCCGGAGAGCACCGATCGAGCCCCGGCGTGCAGGAACGCCCGCTGCAAACCAAACAGGTCATCACCCGGCAGTGGCGAACGGTCGCCCAAGCCGGAATAACAGGCACTCAGGACGATCAATCTCGCGTTGATCCGCTGGGCGAAGATCTCTCTCGCAGTCAAACGTCCGTCATTCGTGTCGACGGACAAAACATTTTCCGCCGGTGGGGCGGCGTTCGGATCGGGAGCATCGCCCAGGAACAACAGGTAGCTGTCGGCGGGATGGTCGGGATCGTTGAATCCATGCGTGGCGAACATCAGCAGGCCCGGCTCGGACAGCAGACTTTTGGCCTGCTTCTCGGTGGCGGCGTTGCCGTCCACGATTTGTTTGACCCGGTCGCCATAGACGGCCCGGACGTTTTCCAAGTCTTTCGCAACGCCCGGCAACGGTGGCGCTCCGGGCGCCTCGCACAGCCCCACGGCCCGCACTTGGTTCAGCGGGGCATGTGTTCTTCGCCGAATCAAATCCCAGGTTGTCAGCGATGGTGCGCAGCACAATGAGAACGGCTCATCGATCACGAACTTCGGCTGCACCGTCTCGAACTTGCCGCGCGGTGTGGCATCACGCTCGGTCACCAGGGCCGCGAACGGAAAGTAGTGCAGGATGTGCTGCGGGACGATCAGCACTTGCCGGGCGTGTCGCAGATCTTTCAGCACGTCATCCGGCAGCAGGGTATTGCGAAAGTCGAAGAGCCGGTCCTGCCAACTGTTGTCGAAGGCCCGCCCGCCCCGCATTCGCAGGTACATCTTGTTGGCCTGGCCTTCGACCCCGGACAGGAACTGCCGCACGTCGGTCATCAGTTGCCGAGTGGCCACCGGTTGCCCCTGGGCATCCACCAGCGGGAACGCGGTCACCTTGCCAGATTGAATCACAAAGCCCCAGCCCCGCTCGGCCCCGAGGTAGTATTCGACCGCTGCGACATCCTTCGGCCAATCCGCCAACAGTTCGTCGAGGTCGCGCGGCGCGACCGGCTCTTCCTGTTCCGCGATGCCCAGCGTGGCCAGCAAGTCTTGAGCGGCGCGCGCCTTGGCCAGTTCGGCGAAGCGCAGCGCTTCCAGCGGTCGGTTGTCGGCAAGATGCAACTCGACCAGCTTCTCGTAGATGAAGCTGTGACGGGCAAAGTATCCGGCCCGGGCCTGTCCCGTCTGGTCCTGTGGGAAGCGCGAGCGTTGCAGTTCGGCGAGAAGCTGCGCGATCGAAAAGTGCTTCAGTGCCGACGGACGATCGTCCTGCCCCATCGCAATCAGACCCAGCAGCCGTTCGATCGTTTCGACGCCGGCCAGTTCGCCACGCCGGACGAATGACGTTCTCGCTTGTTGCGCGTGATCGCTGGCGGCCTTCCAGTCACGCTGTCGAAAGGCGAGTTG
>JANMLE010001422.1:0-1104 GCA_031372385.1 Planctomycetota bacterium
GGCCCCGACTTGCCCGTTTCCGGGTTGCGGATGTGGTATGCGCGAATCATTCGCTCGGGCACCGCATCACGATCGCGGCGATAGTTGAAGCGTTCGTCCGGTGCGAAGTTTGTCAGAAACTCCTTCGCCGGAATGCGGCCCTTGTAGCTGAGGTACACCTCGTCAAAGCTGTCGCCGCTCTTGTGCTTGATGTGACCGGGCATGTCGATCCGCAGGAACATCGCGTCGCTGCTGTTCACCGCGTCGATCCGCTGCATCGAGATGAAGTAGCGCTGGCCGACGGGAAAGACCAGGATCTGGGTCCACTTCGATCCGGTCTTCTTGCCAGGGGCCGCGGTGCGGTACTGGAAGGTCTGCCGGATGGCGACGAAGTCCTTGCCGCGGATGATCTCGGGCTTCAGTTCCTTGGCCTGGGTGCAGATCTGCGGTCCTTCGATGCTCCGCTTGGGTGACTTGCCGTGGTACTCGTTGCCGAATGCGTAGACCATCTCTTTGGGAAGCTGGTCGCGATAGGCTTCGTCGCTACCCGGTTCCATGATCCAGTCGGCGATGTCGAGCCCGAAGCCAAGATCCTTCGCGCCGGTCTTCTTGTCGACAAACGACTGCGCTTTGACACCGGTTACGTAACCCCGCTTGCGAATCGCCGCCTCCAACTGCGGCGTCGCGATCTGGATTTCGTCCTCGGTTTCGCGAACGGTGTAGTCTTCGGCGCAAGCGGATTGTGCGAGCACAGCCAGCACCGCCAGAGATCTCAGAATTCGAACAGCCATGAGGGCGCTCCTATGCGGCCACGGGGCGGACGTCGAAGAATCGCTTGACCAGTTCCGGTGACGGCGGACGCGACAGCAGGCTGACGCCCACTCCGCCGATTACCGACGCCAGCAGGCCCCAGATGATCGGGTCGACACCCAGGATGTAATACGGACGGAACAGTCCCGCGGCACCGATCAGGGGATCTTTTCCCAGCCAGCCGAGGATCTGCTGCGCCACCACATGCGTCGCATTGGCCGTGGCCCAGTTCTGCGCCCATCCGCAGGAATAGATGCCGAAGTACACGAGAAATCCCGATAGCATTCCCGCCAACGCTCCGCCCGCCGTCGCCCG
>JANMLE010001448.1:0-5982 GCA_031372385.1 Planctomycetota bacterium
GGACCGCGACCTGAGTTTTTTCGAACTCAGCTACGACGCCGTGAATCATCTGGGTTGCTCGCTGCGGCATGCATCGCGCATCGCGCTGGCTCGTAGACGTCACGTGTCGCCGCGGGCTATACTTTCGTCCGTTCACCCCGCCCCACACTCTCGCCCCGACGAATTCTCCTTTGCCCGAAGGTCTTCTCATGCACCTCCCCGTCACCTGCGCAGCCTGCGGCCAGGCCTTTCGGGTCGACGCGAAGTTTGCGGGTCGGCGGGGCAAATGTCCCAACCCCGCGTGTCAGCACGTTTACACGGTCCCGATTTCAGAGGCCGCTCCAGCCGACTCAGCCGCCGAAAAAGACACTGAGGGATTGAAAGCATCCGCCGTAGAGGACGCTGTCGGGAAGGCGAAGCGCGGCGCCAGCCTGTCATGGGGAACGCGCCAAAAAAACAGCGCGGCGAAAGCGCCGCGACCGTCGTGGTGGAATCGCATCGATCGGCGATCCTTCCTGGTGGGAGCCGGATTGTCGGCGGCGGCCACCCTGCTGGTCTTCGCGCTGCTGTCGCTGATGTCTCCGAACAAGCGGCACAGCCAAGCGGCGGAAGCCGCGGCCAAGAAGCCGGACTTCGCGGTGACGGTGGCTCCGGTGGTCATCAAATACTGCGGCAAATGTCACGGTGGCGACGAGCCCGAAGCCGGCATCTCATTCGCCAAGTACACGGATGACGCGGCGATGCTGAAGGATCGCAAGACATGGGAACACTCGTTCCAAATGATCTCCGATGGAAACATGCCCCCCGCCGACAGCCCGCAGCCGACCGCTGACGAGAAGGCCAAACTCCTCGACTATCTGGAAGGCGCGCTGTTCCGCATCGATTGCACGCAGGTGTCTGATCCGGGGCGCGTCACGATCCGGCGATTGAACCGGGTCGAGTACAACAACACGATCCGAGATCTGCTGGGAGTCGCCATTCGTCCCGCGGATGACTTTCCATCGGACGATGTCGGCTACGGATTCGACAACATCGGGGACGTGCTGTCGCTGCCACCGCTGCTGATGGAGAAGTATCTGGATGCCGCCGAGAAAATTGCCGCCGAAGCGATCCTCGTGACCGATCCGACAAAGCCCACGGTTCGCGAATTCACGCGGAACGATCTGCGCCGCAGCAAGGCGGCCCAGTCTCACGGCGACGACGCGATCATGCTGGTTTCGGTGGGGGACGTGACGGCCGAGATGGACTTTCCGCGAGCGGGCGAATACCTGTTCCGCACCAAGGCCGCGGAAACGCCGGCCGGTTCGGAGCACGCGAAAATGGAGTACCGGCTCGACGGCAAAGCGCTGCGCACCTTCGACGTTCAGGCGCGCGACGCCAGCCCGCAAACGTGCGAGTTCAAGTTCAAGACGTCGAAAGGCAAACACAAACTCGACGTCGCCTTTCTGAATGACTTCTACGACGAGAAGGCGAAGGACAAGTCCCAGCGCGACCGCAACCTGATCGTCCGCGACATCGAGATCGTCGGTCCGCTTGATGTGGCAGCAAGCGAACTCCCGGCGGCTCACAAGCAATTGCTGGCCGTGTCACCAAGTGCCGGCAAGACTCCGGCCGAAGCGGCCCGCGACAACCTGCGGCCCTTTCTGCGCCGCGCGTTTCGCCGCCCGCCCACCGACGCCGAGATCACTCGCTACGTCGGGTTCGTCGAACAGGCCGTGAAGAAGGGGGAACCGTTCGCGTTTGGAATGCAGGTCGCCGTCACCGCCGTGCTGGTGTCGCCTCACTTCCTCTACCGCATCGAAACCGACAAGAAACCCGATGATCCGAGCGAAACGCACGCGCTCAACGACTACGAACTGGCGTCGCGACTGTCGTACTTCCTCTGGAGCAGCATGCCGGATGACCAACTGCTGACGCAGGCGGAGCAGGGGGACTTGCACCATGATGCGGTGCTGGATGAACAGGTCCGCCGCATGTTGAAGGATCCGAAATCGCGGGCGCTCGTCGACAACTTCGCGGAGCAGTGGCTGCAACTGCGCATCCTCAACGAGATCACGCCGGACCCGAAACAGTTCCCCGAATTCAACGCGGAATTGCGGGAAGACATGAAGCAGGAGACCCGCCAGTTCTTCGAATACATCATGCGCGAGGACCGGTCGATCCTGGAGTTTCTCGACGCCCAGTACACGTTCGTCAATGAACGACTGGCGCGCCACTATGTCTGGCCCGATATCCGGGGCGACAAGTTTCAACAGGTCAGTCTGAAAGGAAAGAGTCGCGCCGGGTTGCTGACTCAGGCCAGCATCCTGACGCTCACGTCCAACCCGGACCGGACCTCGCCGGTCAAACGGGGCAAGTGGATCATGGAGGTGATTCTGGACCAGCCGCCGCCCCCGCCTCCACCAAACGTGCCGGAACTGGCCGAGACCGCCAAGGCCGCTCCGAACGCCACGCTGAGACAACAATTGGAACTGCACCGGCAGAATGCGAGCTGCAATTCCTGTCACCGCGTCATGGATCAGCTTGGCTTTGGAATGGAGAACTTCGACGCCATCGGCCGGTGGCGCGACACGGACAACGGCCAGCCGCTGGATGCGACGGGGGAACTGCCGGGAGGCAGCCGTTTCAACGGCCCCGTCGAACTGGCGGAGGTCTTGCACCGCAAACAGTGCGAATTTGGCGAGTGCCTGACGGAAAAGATGCTGACTTATGCCCTGGGACGGGGATTAGAGTTCTATGATCGGTGTGCGGCGGATAAGATTGTCAAAACTCTGAAGGACCAGAAGTTCCGGTTTTCGGTGCTCGTCGCGGAAATCGCGAAGAGTGATCCGTTCCGCATGCGACGCGGGGAAGGATCCAAGTAACGGCTGCGAACCCGGTCTCCATTTGATCTCCGCCCCCGCTGACTGGGGCGTCTTTCCGGATGGCGACCGATGATCTTGCCAACGCAACGCGCCTCGGCGTGCGTGGGATTCAGGGCGACAATCAATCTGCCCGACCGAGGTTCATTTGTGGAGCGAGAGGCCGTGCCTCTCAACTTTGGCGCAGTCTTGCCGCCAGTGTGAAGGAAGTATTGTGAACGACCAAGAACAGCCGGAAGACGGCACCAACCCATCACCCACCGCCGGGGGCCAAGCACCCACGGCGCAGGTGATTCTCCCGATGGGAGACTTCGTCGGGGAATCGGTCGACGATGCTGCCGACGATGATGATGTGCTCGATGATGAGCAGCTCGAAGGCGATGATCTCGCCGACGATGATGACAATGACGCGGATGATCTGGCCGACGACGAGGACGTGGAAGAAGAACGGGTACGCTCGTTGGTCGAGGAACTCTTCGACGAAGACGACCTCGGCGAAGTCATGAGTGAACTCGACGTGCTGACCCTCGAAGACGCCGCGGCCTACTTGAAGGTCGAGTACGGAATGATCCGTCGCCTGCTCAAGGAACAGGGACTGCCCGGCCGCAAGATTGGCGACGAATGGCGCTTCCTCCGCGGTGCGCTCGCCGATTGGTTGCGCGCTCCGGGAGGCAATGCGGCACCGGTTGTCCAAGCACCGGCCCCGGCGCGAGTCGAGGCTCCGGCCCAGTCGGAACGTCGCGAATTCACCGCCAAGCCACCGTTCACCGCGAAGCCTCCGCTCACGGCGAAGCCACCGCTCAGTGAACGGTTCTCGCAAGGGTCTGATGAAGGTCAACAGCAGCGGTATCCGCAACAAGGGGGATCACGCTATCCACAACAGGGGGGTTCGAGGTATCCGCAGCAAGGCGGCGGACAGGCCCCGCAGCAGGGTGGTGCCCGTTATCCCCAGCAGGAAGATCGCCCACCCCGTCGCCCGCAGAACGAAGGGGGCGGCAACCAAGGCGGTGGCTACCAGAGTCGCGGCTACCAAGGTGGTGGAGGCCAGGGTGCGGGCAACCAAGGCGGGGGTTATCAGGGTGGTGGAGGTCAGGGTGGTGGCGGTCAGGGTCAGGGAGGATATCCGCCGCCGAGACGCCCGCGCTACGGTAACGATCAAGACCAGCAGCAGCCCCCGCAGGGCGAGTACCGTCCGCCGCGCAAGCCTTATGCCGGTGGACAAGGCAACTTCGGCGGACAAGCGGGCGGTCAGACCGGTGGCAATTTCTCCGGTGGACCGGGCCCGGGGAGTGCCGGTGGTCAGAAGTACAACGGCGGACCGAAGAAGCCCAAGCGAAAGTCGCTGAACGAACAACGCTTCAAACGCCTGGATCGCCGCAAGGAAGGCGACGATTCCGGTCAGGCTGAACCGCAGGATTCGAACGAGTGAAATGGTCGATATCATGAGATCGGTCCCGGCCGTGTCGCTTTGATCCGGCCGGGACAAATACAAGGTTGTTGCAAACTTCGCGAGGTGCATGTCATGAGCAGGCATTCCAAACTTCAGCGGCGAACGTTCGTGAAGGGGCTCGGGGCAGCCATCGGGCTGCCCTTGCTGGAGGCCATGCTGCCGACGAACGGCTTCGCGGCCGGATCGGCGGGTGCTCCGAAACGGATGGCGTTCGTGTTTGTTCCCAACGGCGTGATCGTTCCCGAATGGGAGCCGAAGGGTGAGGGCAAGGACTGGCAACTCTCCCCCACTTTAGAATCACTCGCCAAGGTCAAGGACAAGGTCTGCGTCTTCTCGGGGCTGGCTCAGGACAACGCCAGCGCCAAGGGTGACGGGCCCGGCGACCACGCCCGGTCGTCAGCCGCGTTTCTGACCGGGGCTCATCCGGTCAAGACTGGTGGAGTGGATATCAAGGTCGGGCAATCGGTCGATCAAGTCGCGGCCGAGAAAATCGGCAAACAGTCCAAGCTGCCATCGATCGAATTGGGGACCGAGGGGGGCCGCAATGCCGGCCAGTGCGACTCCGGCTACAGTTGTGCCTACTCGAACAACATCTCGTGGAAATCCGCCACGACACCGATGGCCAAGGAAATCAATCCCCGGCTGGTCTTCGAACGGTTGTTCGGCTCGGCCGATGATCGCGATGCCGCCAAGGGCCGCGCCAAGCGGGATGTGTACCGCAAGAGCATCCTCGATCTGGTCACCGAAGATGCCTCGAAACTGAAGCAGCAACTCGGTCAGACCGACCGTCGCAAGATCGACGAGTACTTCAGCAGCGTCCGTGAGATCGAGCAGCGGATCGACCGGGCGCGCGAGGATGATTCCAAGCGGACGATCCCGGACTTGAAGCTGCCGAACGGCGTCCCCAAGCAAGTGGACGAACACATCACGCTGATGTTCGACCTGATGACGCTGGCGTTCCAGACCGACACGACGCGCGTCGCCACCTTCATGATGGCCAACGAGGGGAGCAATCGCAGCTATCCCATGATCGGCGTCAACGACGGCCACCATCATCTGTCACATCACCAGAACAAGCAGGACTGGATCGACCAGCTCAAGAAGATCGACAAGTACCTGGTCGGCCACTTCGCCAAGTTCTTGGAAAAGCTGGACGGCATCCGCGAGGGGAACGGGACGCTGCTGGATCAGTCGATGATCGTCTACGGCTGCGCGATCGGCGACGGCAACCGCCACAACCACAACGATCTCCCCATCCTGCTGGCAGGACGCGGAGGCGGCACGATCGCCTCGGGACGGCGACTGGCCTACCCGAAGAACACGCCGCTGAACAACCTGTTCCTGTCACTGCTGGACCGGATGGATTCCGGAGTCGACCAACTCGGCGACAGCACCGGCCGCCTCAAGGGCTTGGAAGGCTGAGTCTCGATCGGCGAGATCGTTGATCTCGCATTGTTCAACCGCGCGGGCATCGTCGCGCGCGTACGACACGAACGCGCCGGGTGGCGGGGTGATACGCACACAGTCTAGCGCCAAGACTAAGCTGCCGGGGCCGCCTGCAGGGAGGTTGAAGCGCGGAAAACCCGGATGGCTGCCCCGGTCAGCTTCAGCCGCTGGTTTTGTGACGCTATCCGGGAATATCCGCGCGGGTCGGACCTTCGGATAGGTTGCCGCTTATCTGAATAGAGTGGC
>JANMLE010001456.1:0-2776 GCA_031372385.1 Planctomycetota bacterium
GACTCAGTTTTCCAAACAGGTTGGGGAATCGATCGACCGGGGATGTTGCGGCATTTCCAATGGCTGATCAATGGTGACCCGTTCGCCGCCGCGCGAACCAGTGGCTCAGGCGGTCGAGGTACAGGTAGACGACCGGCGTGGTGTACAGCGTCAGCATCTGGCTGAAGATCAGTCCGCCGACGATGGCGATTCCGAGCGGTCGGCGCAGTTCCGAACCGGCACCGGTTCCCAACGCCAGTGGCAACCCTCCCAGCAGCGCGGCCAGTGTGGTCATGGTGATCGGACGGAAGCGGAGGATGCAGGCGGAGAAGATCGCCTCTTCCGGAGACTTGCCGTGGTGGCGTTCGGCGTCGAGCGCGAAGTCGATCATCATGATGGCGTTCTTCTTGACGATCCCGATCAGCAGCAGGATGCCGATCAGTCCCATCACGTTCAGCTCCATCTTGCTGTACAACAGCGCGAGCAGCGCGCCGACTCCGGCGGAGGGGAGCGTCGACAGGATCGTGATCGGATGGATGTAACTTTCGTAGAGGATTCCCAACACGATGTAGACCGTGACCAGGGCGGCCAGGATCAGCACGTTCATGTTGACGAGGGCGTCCTGATAGGCGAGGGCCGTCCCCTGAAACTTTCCCTGGATGCTTTCGGGCATCCCCAGTTCGCGCGACGTCTTCTCGATCAGCGGCACGACGTCGCCGAGCGACGTTCCCGGCGAGAGGTTGAACGAGATCGTGACCGACGGGAACTGGCCGGAATGGTTGGCGGTCAGCGACGTGTTGTGGGACGTCTGCCGGTACAGGGTCGACAGCGGGATCTGGGCGTCGTTCTGACCGCGGACATAAATGTGGCGGATCGAATCGGGATTCTGCGAGAACTCGGGTTCCACCTGCATCACGACGCGGTACTGGTTGAGCGACCTGTACATCGTCGAGACCGGGCGCTGGCCGAAGGCGTCGTACAGCGTGTTGTCGATCGTGGCCATGCTGATGCCCAGCCGGGCGGCGGAGTCGCGGTCGATGTTCAGGTGGGTTTGCAGGCCGCGCGTCTGCTGATCCGAAGAGACGTCGACCAGCCCCGGCACCTTGCGCATCGCCGCCAGCAATTTGCCGCTCCACAGGGTCAACTCGGTCAGGCTGTCTCCGCGCAGCGTGTACTGGTATTGGGACGGAGTCGGTCGTCCCCCGATGCGCAGATCCTGCGAGGAACTCAGGATCATCGACGCCCCCGACAACTTCGCGGCCTTGGTGCGAATGCGATCGATCACCTGTTCCGCGCGATCCTTCCGTTCGTGCAGCGGCTTGAGCGACACGAACATCCTCGCGGTGTTGCTGGCGTTGCCCGAGCCGAAGTTGCCGCCGGTCGACGACGTCACCCCCTCGACCGCCGGGTCGTCACTGACCAGCGCACTGTACTGCCGCAGCAGGTGTGACATCGCTTGGAACGACGTGTCCTGGTCCGCCTGCAAACTGCCGGTCAATCGGCCGGTGTCCTGCTGGGGAAAGAAGCCGGTGGGGATGATGCTGTAGAGGTAGATCGAGAAGCCGATCGTGGACAGCGTGACCAGCAGCGTGAGTCGCTGGTGTTCCAAGACCCGCCGCAGGGTCCACTCGTAGACGGACAGGCCCGCGTTGAAAAACCACTCGCTGGCCCGGTACAGACGGCCGCGACGCTGGTGCTGATGCGGCTTCAGCAGCACCGCGCACATCATCGGCGTGGTCGTCAGCGACACGACCAGCGAGATCCCGATCGCCACCGACAACGTGACAGCGAACTCGCGGAACAGACGGCCCGTGTAGCCGCTCATGAACAGGATCGGAATGAACACCGCCACCAGCGATACGCTGATCGACAGCACGGTGAACCCGATTTCCTTCGCGCCGCGCAACGACGCCTGCAACGGCGGCATCCCCGCTTCCAGATGCCGGGTGATGTTCTCGATCACCACGATCGCATCGTCGACGACGAAGCCGGTGGCGATTGTCAGCGCCATCAGCGACAGGTTGTCGAGGCTGTAGCCCACCAGATACATGAAGCCAAACGTGCCGATCAGCGAGACCGGCACGGCGACACTGGGAATCAGCGTGCTGCGGACGTCGCGCAGGAACAGGAACACGACCAGGACCACCAGAACGACGGAAAGCAGCAGCGTGAACTGCACGTCTTGCAGCGACGCCCGAATGGTGGCGGTCCGATCCAGCGTCACGGTCAGCTCCATCGCGGCGGGGATCTGGGCGTCGAGTTGCGGCAGCAATTCCCGGATCCGGTCCACGGTCTCGATGATGTTGGCCCCCGGCTGTCGAAAGATGACGACCGAGATCGCCGGCTTGCCGTTCATCAATCCAAAGGCCCGCAGATCCTCGACCGAATCCGTCACCTTCGCCACATCACCCAGGCGGACCGGGGCTCCGTTGCGGTACGCGACGATGAGCGGCTCGTATTCGGCGGCGGTGAACAACTGGTCGGTCGAGGTCACCGCCCAGGCCCGCTCGTCGCCGGCGATCTGTCCCTTCGGCCGGTTCGCATTGGCCGCGCCGAGCACAGTCCGGATGTCTTCCAAGCCGATGCCGAAATGGTTGAGCACCGTCGGATTCATGTCGACCCGCACGGCCGGTGCCGAGCCGCCGCCGACATCGACACGTCCGACCCCTTTCACCTGCGCAAGCCGCTGTTGCAGGATCGTGGAGACCGCGTCGTACATCTGCGGCTTCGTGTGCGAATCCGACGTCACCGCAATGATCATGATCGGGCTGTCGGCCGGGTTCACCTTGCGGTACGA
>JANMLE010000390.1:0-1015 GCA_031372385.1 Planctomycetota bacterium
CGAATCCCCGAGAAGGAGAGGGAGACGCTGGCGAGCAGCCGATCGACTTCCCGCTCCAGGTCGCGAAACGGATCCCAAGCCTGTCCCCAACGAAAGACCGGCATGGCAAGCTTCCTCCTTCTGTTCGACGGGACGCGGACCAATTGAACCCGCATTGATCTCTGGGTAGCCACGCTCGCCAAGAGCGTGGGAATACCGCAGTACACCCACGCTCTTGGCGAGCGTGGCTACAGAATCCCTGCTGCTGGTCCGCTGAGAGTCTTGCGAATCGGCCGCGTCATCGTACGACGGACATCATCGTCCGTCGAGAAATGACCATTGTTGTGTACCACGGACGCGAGTGTCCGATTGATCTGGCTGAATTGCAAACGACATACCGCCGAAACTGTTGAACCCGACCCCGCGGCGATGCATCGAAACGTTGCCGATGCCACTTGGAGTTGCGTCGATCCACACGATCGGCGACCCCGCGCCACTACAACGACGTGGTGCCACAACGCGCGATGATCCGCCAATGTGACAGGGATCACATCGAACCAGTCTGCCGCCTCGTCCGACCGACCCAGGGGCTGTGCAGTAACAACGTCCGAGAGGTGCGCGCCGCGAAGCGACCGAAGTCCGTTCGTTCCAGTTCGAGTACTGTTGATACGATCGTTGGGCCGCGGGAGAGAGGCGCAGTCTTGATTGCCTCCATCGGACGAGTGTGATGTCAGGCGTGCGCCAAGTTTCAACAGGCCTCCTCATTCGCGCTCCTTTTGATTCGCGCGGAAATCGTTTTGGTCCGCGCGAATCAAAAGGAGCGCGAATGAGTAGGCGAAGCCGTGATTCCCAAGCCGTGGCGGGGAGACACCGCTCGCACTGGCACCGACCGAAAGAGGTCATCCGCAGACTCCGCCTGATCCGCCGGATTCAGTACCATGAGCCGCGGGCCATGCCGGTCTGCCGTGTCCGTGTTCCACCTTGTGAACGGCACGTTTCTGATGGGGGTTTCCTTCGATGACGACGCTCAGTTCAC
>JANMLE010001535.1:0-3161 GCA_031372385.1 Planctomycetota bacterium
GCCCAATGGCACTCACTTTGGTCTGTAGCTGAACTCGCAAGAGTTCAGAGGCTCGTCGAAACCGGCTGAATTCTTGCGAATTCAGCTACGTCGAACAGCAACGTCCATTTGAAATGCGATCAAAGTGAGTGCCATTGGGCGCTAGCCCACGGTTAGGCGAAATCAAACCGTCGGCTAGCACCCGGCGGCTGATTCGGCCCTTTCAAAAAAAAAGCCGACGTGGCCGAATCCCCCCGGGGGCTTCAACCACGTCGGCTTACTCGTCAACCAGCCCCCCGGCCCGGCCGGGTTGCCCTTCGATGAGTCATCCGAACTTGAATTTCATGAGCCGGCGAAGCCGACTCCCGACGAACACAGGCTTCGCGATGGGGGGGGATCGTATCGGTTCGGAACGGCAGAAGGAAGTTCCGTCGATGTTTGTTCAGGGCCATCGCCTTGTTCAAAGTAGGATGGGACCAGCTCGCTTCGAGCGCCGGCCCACCATCCGGAAACATCGAGAATGACTGGTGGGCCGGCGCGGCGAAGCGCCGCTGGTCCCACCCGACATCCTGTCCAGCTTCAAAAAGCCATTGGCCACTCATCATTCCGACCCGTCTGAATCGGACACCGCCCGGACGCCGGGCTCGAGTTCCCGGTCAATCGGTGAATTTGTTTCGGGCCGCTCGCCTGCCGTCACCCGCGCCAGATACGCCTTGATCCGACGGGCATTGGCGCCGAGATCGCTCTTGCCCACGCGCGAGACCGACCGCACATCAATGCGACTTCCCGCCGGTGAGGGAGTCAGTCGCACGACGATGTCATCCTTGAAACCGAACCAACAGGTGGTGTCGGTCGCCTCGATTCGCAGCGACTGGGGATCGGAGTCCACGATCTTCCAACCCATGTCCTTCGCCGCTTGCAACGCGCGGGGAAAGGCCGTCGCGGGCGGACTGCTCACCGAGCCCGGTTTCAGATCCGGATAGGCGTCGTGCTGTTGCCGGGCGAGTTCCGGCCCGCCGTAATCGGCGGGGTTCTCCGCACCGACGCGCAGCGGCAGGACGGCCACGAACACCGGCGGATGCTCGGTGTCGGTCGTGATGTCGTGGATGTACGGCAGGCTGTCCAGTGTGTATTTCCACGTCAGCGTCAATCCCAGCACAGCACCGCCGATGACCAGGCCGATCAGCGCGTGAGACCACTCTTGGGGAGCCACCTCCCAATACCACAATGCCAAGCCGACGAGGCTCACCACCACGGCCGCCAGACTGATGAAGCCGGCGTACTTCACGAAGCCGATCCCGGTCTTGTACCCCCAGCAGCCCCAACGATAGCCGGGTCCGGAAACACCCAGACTCAGCAGACTGATCACCGACAGAACCATTCCCAAACAGCTCACGTAGTTCATTTCTGTCTCCCTTCCCCATGAAACACTCGGCACAGTGTGTGGCGAACCCACCCCGACGGGACGGCGTTCAACGCTTTTCAAACACGAAGGCCATGTACTTTGAATGGCGGCGCACATGGTCGTGCGCGCGGACGGCGTGCGCGACCTGCTCCCAGTCATGGTTCGTGAAGGACCGGTAGAGCGGATTCCTCCACAACAACAACCGCCGGCCCCAATGGGTGCTTCCCAGGGAAGACATTCGTTGAAACATGCGCTGGATCGCACCGGTGACGCGGTGGCTCCAGTCGTGACTCGACAACATCCGGAATCCCGATTCGCCGGCCATGCGTGCGTATTCGGGGATGGAGGAGAAGTCATTCCACTGCCAGATGTCGCGGACGAGCCGGGTTTCCGGATCGTCGCGGTGGGCCCGGTCCGCGTCGGTCTTCCAGGCAAAATCCACGACGACCAGACGCCCGCCGGGACGCAGCACGCGGTGCGCCTCGCGCAGGAACTGCAGCCGGTCGGGAAAGTGAAACGCCGCTTCCAGGCACATCACCCGGTCGAACGAGGCGTCTGGAAAGTCGAGGTCCATCGCGTCGCCGACCCGGTACGACAGGTCGCCAGCATGATCGAAGAGCGTCCGGGCCATCCGCACGTTGTCGTCGAGCAGATCCATCCCGACGACGGTCGTCTCGGGGTGCAGACAATGCACGATGAACGCGCTCTTGCCCCGCCCGCAGGCGACGTCCAAGACCCGGTCCTGACGCTGCACATCCAACAGGCCGACCGACTTCATCACCAGCCGCCGCTGCGCCAGCTCCTGGTTGGCCGCCAGATTGAGAAACGCCAGGGGACCGCTGAATGCGTAGTACCCCAGGTTCATCAGCGCCGGACCCCACGTCTCCAGCCGCAGCATGCGATACACGACATTGGAGCCGTTGTAGGGAGCCGCAATGTCCAACGGGACAATGCACGGGCGGTTCGTCCCGAGGCTAGGAACGCCGGTCTTTGTGAAGTCGATGCTCGTCATGTTGATGCTCATGTGATCCTCTGTTTCGCCGATTGTGAATCATGGCTCGAAGTCGTTTGCTCCCGTTTCCGGGGCCGTCGGGGAATTGTCGCGCGATCAAACCGTGTGGATTGCGGCGAGGTCACTGTTGGCCGGGCCGCAGAGGATGTGCCCCTGCTTGTCGAACCGGGAACCGTGACAGGGACAGTCCCAGGTGCTTTCGTTGTGGTTCCACTGCACGAGACAGCCGAGGTGCGGGCACACCGCCGAGCACTCGTGCAGGACGCCGAGTTCGTCGCGATAGGCTGCGATTTTGGTGAGTCCGCGCCGCACCACGGCCCCCTGGCCCGGCGCGATCTCTTGAGTCGTCCCGACGTCGCCGCCGGTCAACCAGACGCTATATTGCAGGGCAACGTTGAGGGTCTCCTTCAGAAATCTATCGGCCGCGCGCAGCGTCTTGCGGGCCGGGTCGTAGAGGGCGGTCCAGGGGTTCTGCCGGCCGACGATCAAGTCCGTGAGCAGAATTCCCGCGATCGTTCCATGGGTCATCCCCTGCCCCGAATCACCCGTCGCGATGAACACGTTCGGTCCGTCGAGCGGGTTGCGGCCGATGAAGGCCAGGCCGTCGATCGTCTCCAACACCTGACCCGACCACTGGCAACGAACACCACCGGTCACGAGGAAGCGTTCGCGCGTCCACGCTTCGAGTCGGCGGTAACGTGCCTCCGAGTCGTCGGCCTGCCCGGTCTTGTGATCTTCGCCACCGACGATCAGAAGCTCTTCCGT
>JANMLE010001544.1:0-1788 GCA_031372385.1 Planctomycetota bacterium
CATCGGCGATGACGTTCGCGCCCGTCCGTGAGAGACACGCGAACATGACGACGCTCATGGCGGCGACGGCGACCTGCGTCTTGCCACCGGTCCACGCGATTCCCCGCCATTCCAATAGTCCGACCCGCCGCTGCAACAGCACGCAGGTCGCCACGCATTGCAGCGCCGCCACCAACGCCGTCGACAGCGCCAGGCCGCGGGCACCCAGCGGCCAGATCAACGTCAGGTTCAACACGACGTTCAACGCCATCGCCCCCAGGCCGATGGACATCGGTGTCACGCGGTCTCCCGCCGCATAGAAGGCCCGTTGCAGGATCAGCAGCCCGCAGTAGGCCCACACCCCCGAGCCGTAGCACACGATCATGTCACCCGTCAGACGGGCCGCGGCCGCGTCGAACTTGCCGTATTGTAAGAACAGCGTCGCGAGCGGATGAGCGACCAGCATCAACCCCGCGCTGGCCGGCAGACCGATCGCCAGCACGAGTCGAATCCCCAGCGACAGGTCGCCGCGCAGCCTGACGGAATCACCCCGTTGCGCATGCTGAGTGAACAACGGAAACAGGACCGTGCCGAGGGCGACTCCAAACACCCCCAAGGGAAACTGGTACAGACGCTGTCCCAGATACAGGGCCGAGGCGGTCCTGGCCTGCAATGGATACGCGGGCGACCAAGGCAGCGGCATCAGGGGTCCGGCTCCCTCCGGCTGCGCGAAGCCCCAGGCGACAAAGCTGTCGATCACCGCGTTGAGTTGCGTGATCGACAACCCGACAACAACGGGCAGCATCTCCCGCGCGACGCGACGTACCGCGCCGAATGCCCGTCGCCAGTCGGACCGGTACGCGAAGCCACACCGCCACACGATCGGAAACAGCACGGCGAGTTGCAGGCCGCCGGCGATCACCACGCACACGGCGACCGCGTGGACTTGGCTGTCGGCATCGGACCACCAGACCGGGATCACGAACCACAGCGCAGCCAGCCAGACGATGTTCAACACGACGGGCACCAGCGCCGGCCACACGAACTGTCCGAGCGCATTCAGCACCGCCGCCAATTGGGCGGCCAGGCAGATCAGGATCACATACGGCAACAGCACCGCCGTGAGTCGACACAGCAGGCGTGTTTCCGGGCTCAATTCGACAAACGATACCAGCAGTCCCAGCCCGATCTCGGCGACTACGACCAGACTGCACAGAACGACGCCAAGCGAGACAAACACGGCCCAAGTGACGCGCACGGCCGATTCACGACCGCGCTGGTTCAATTCTTCGACGACCACGGGCAGAAAGGCGGTCGTCATCGCGCCCTCACCCAGCAGCACACGGGCCAGGTTCGGCAGGCGGAAGGCGACGGTGAATGCGTCCAGCACCGAACCCGCGCCGAACAATTTGGTCATCGCCGAGTCGCGGAGCAACCCGAAGACGCGGCTGACGAACGTACACAGGCTGACAACCCGCAGGTTGCGCGAAACGTTTTGCAGCTTGTCATTCAAGGTACGTCACGCCACGGTGGCAAATCGCAATTCACCGGGGATCGGCAATCGCGCGGCGTTGATGTCGATCAACAGCAGGAACTCTTCCACGCGCTGGTACTGGATTTCCTGGTTCTCGATCGCCCACAGGATGATTTCCAGATTGTCGTGGATGAGGTGGTCGCCATCCCCCTTCATGCGGTTCATGATCGCGTCCAGCAGATCCCGCTCCATGACGATCCGGCGCAGGATGGCGTGGTCGAGATCATTGAATTCGCTCCAACACCGCTTCCCTTCAATGTGTTCCAAACGACGCC
>JANMLE010001609.1:0-2878 GCA_031372385.1 Planctomycetota bacterium
GCTTCACGTTTGACGAGGGCTTTCATCGAGCGAACTCCTGTGTTGAATGAATCTGAGGGGAGGGAACCACGAAATACTCGAAAGACACGAAAGGAAATGCGAGAAGAGAAGAGTTGAACCACGGAAGGCACGGAAATGCACGGAAGGAGGAATGGAAAAAGACCAGCATGTGTCGAGATCGGGTCTGCATCATGAAAGAACTGTTTTGCTTCGCCTTCTTCATTCCGTGCCCTTCCGTGTTTTCCGTGGTTGGTCTGATCTGCCGCCTGACTTTTCGTGTCTTTCGAGTATTTCGTGGTTCAAACTCTTCGCCCGCGTTCCTGTATGCCGGATGGGGCGGGCGGTATGCTAGACAGCCGTTGTTTTGTTTGCAAGACACACCATCCATTATCGTGGACGCCGCGCCATGCCCCGACGCCAGACATCCGGTTCGACTTCCAAGACTGCGCCCGCAGCAAAGCCGCTCGAAACGGTGGACCCGATCAGTGGGCAGATTTCTCAGCGGGTGAAGCTGCTGCGACAGCAACGGGGCTGGTCGCTCGAACAGCTTGCCACGGCGTCGGGGGTCAGCAAGTCGATGCTCAGTCAGATTGAACGCAATCAGGCCAACCCGACGCTGGCCGTCACCTGCAAGATCGCGCAGGCGTTCGGCATGTCGCTGGCCGAGTTCGTTGAGGTGCCGTCCGCATCGTCGGCGATCCACGTGATTCGCGCCGATGACCGCGAGCATCTGTATCGCTCGGACGAGTTCGTCGAGATCCGGACGCTGTCGCCGCTGAATCTCGAAAAGGATGTCGAGTTCTATCAGGTGCGCCTCAAAGTCGGCGGCGCGCTCCGCAGTGCGCCGCATTTCCGGGGGACGCGCGAGTTTCTCACGGTGGAGCAGGGGCGCGTCAGCATTCAATCCGCCAGCGACTCGGCCGAGTTGAACAAGGGGGACTCGACCACGTATCGGGCTGACGTGTCGCACGCGATCGAGAACATCGGCAAGGGGGAAGCGACGGTGTTCTTGGTTGTCATCTACCAGTGACGTCCAACGTTCGTCGTTAGCCCGGATAATTCACCGCGTCGTAGCTGAGTTCGCAAGAACTCAGTTCGTGGTCCGATGTTTCACTGAATTCTTGCGAATTCAGCTACAAACGAATCGAGAAGCGACGCGAATAATCCGGGTTCGCGTCTCCTCGCTTTCGCGTGAGTCACTCATTGGGACACAGACCAGATGCTTCCTGCCAACGTGACAGTCGCCGTTCGCCAACCGGTCGTCCGCGTTGCCACATCACGCTTACGCAGCAGGGAGTTGTGAGGCAGATTTCCCGGCGATCAAACTCCGGCGCGCTTGTTGCTTTTTGGAATCCGGATCAACCACTAGACTGCCATTTCGAGTTTCCCAAACCTCTCTCTACCGCTGGAGTCGCCCGTGTCCGACACGCAGGAATTCACGTTTCAGACCGAGATCAAGCAACTGCTGAACATCCTGTCGCACTCGCTCTACCAGAACCGCGAGATCGCGATTCGCGAGTTGATTTCCAACGCCTCAGACTCGCTGAACAAGCTGCGGCACATTCAGCTCTCCGAAGAACAGCACCGCGATGACGTGCCGCTGGAGATCTCGCTGGAACCAGACAAGGAAGCCAACGTGCTGGTCATCCGCGACACCGGCATCGGACTGAGTCATGATGAACTGGTGCAGAACCTCGGGACGATCGCCCACAGTGGTTCCAAAGAATTTCTCCGCAGCATCGCCGACAAGGGAAAGGCCGGTGATGCAGCGCCCGACCTGTCATTGATCGGTCAGTTCGGTGTCGGTTTTTACTCGGCCTTCATGCTGGCCGAGAAGGTGGAAGTCGTCACGCGCAGCTACCGCGAGACCAAGGGCTGGCGCTGGGAATCCGACGGCACCGGCCGGTTCACGATCACCGCCGTCGAAGGGGATGTCCCGCGCGGTGCCCAGATCCGGCTGCATCTGAAGGACGACATGGATGAGTTCACCGAACCCGAACGGTTGAAGTTCATCATCCGCAAGTATTCCACTTTCGTCCCGCACGCGATCAAGCTGGCTGACGAAACCCTGAACGAACAACAGCCGATCTGGGTCGAGCCCAAGAGCCAGATCACCGACGAGCAATACGCGGGCTTCTATCAATGGCTGACGCACCACTCCGAAGAGAAGCCGCTGTGGCATCTGCATCTGTCGACCGATTCGCCGATCCAGTTCCATTCGATCCTGTACTGCCCCCCGTCCAACTTCGAACTGATGGGCTTCGGCCAGATTCAGCACGGCGTGAATCTCTGTGCCAAGCGAATCTTGGTGCAGGACGATTCGCAGGATCTGCTGCCGGACTATCTGCGGTTTCTGTACGGCGTTGTCGATTCCGCCGACCTGCCGCTGAACGTCTCGCGCGAGACTCTGCAGGACCACAAGTTGATCCCCAAATTGAAGCGGGTTTTGACCAAGAAGGTGCTCGACCACCTGGCCGACCTGTCGGCCGAACAGCCCGAAACGTTTCAGACGTTCGCCACCCAGTTCGGCTCGATCCTGCGGACGGGGATCGCTTCGGACTACGAGAACCGCGAGCGGATCGCGAAGCTGATGCGGTTCCATTCGACGCATTCAACCGGCGACAGCGCGCTGCTCACCGGGGGACTCGACGCCAAGACGCCGACGCCGTCGGTGTCGCTCGACGATTACCTGAAGCGCGCCCCCGAAGACCAGTCGCAGATCTATTACCTCAGCGGCCCGAATCTGGACGCGATGCAGAAGCATCCGCACCTGGAAACGTTCCGCAAGCGAAACTTGGAAGTGCTGTTCTTGGACGACCCGATCGACGAGTACGCGCTGATTCAGTTGCGGTCGTACAACGGCAAGGACGTGATGACG
>JANMLE010001613.1:0-5624 GCA_031372385.1 Planctomycetota bacterium
CGAACTGCCGCTCGAACTGCCGCTGACGGAATGCGAAGAATCTGATAGAGACGCCATCGAGAGACCCTCCTTGGCTTCGATAGACAGCGACCACCAAGGAGGGCCGAATCACTCATAGCCCAGGACGGCCAATCCCACCAGTTCAACCTCGTCCGGCCGGGATTTCCAAATCCCGCCGCCCGGTCCCCGCTCAACGTCCGCGCGCAACCCCACTCGACAGTGCCATTCCTGCCTGACACATAATTCCTGACAGGCCCGGCCCTCAAGGTCGCCGACGCCATGAGCCCCTGCATCCTGTTCGCCGATGAACTGGAGAAGGGGCTGTCGGGCGTCGGCGGCAACGGTGACTCGGGCGTCTCGACACGGTTGTTCGGCACGCTGCTGACCTGGCTGGCCGATCACACCAGCGACGTCTTCTTCATCGGCACGGCCAACGACATTTCTCGGTTGCCGCCCGAGTTCACGCGGGCCGAACGGCTGGATGCCCTGTTCTTTCTGGATCTCCCCGGTGCGGCCGAACGGCAGACGATCTGGCAGCTCTACCGCCGCCAGTACGACATCGCCGCGAACCAACCAATCCCCGCGGACACCGACTGGACAGGGGCCGAGATCAAGTCCTGCTGCCGTCTTTCCGCACTGCTGGATGTCTTACTGACCGAAGCGGCCCGGAACGTCGTGCCGGTGGCCCACACGGCGGCCGAAGCCGTCATGACACTGCGTCAGTGGACCAGCGGCCGGTGTCTGAGCGCCGATCAGCCGGGGATCTACTCCCGTCCGGCGGAATCCGGCGGCTCACCGCGCCGGCGCGTGTCACGTGGACCGTCCAGTAATTGACGGGCTGGTCACTGAATTCGCTCCCTTTCCGAAAGGATACTTTCATGAGTCTCGTGCTTGATCCCGAGCCTCCCGCCGTGACGGCGGTGGCCGGGCAGCGGCTGCGCCAGCGGATGGCGGCCGTCCGGTTGTCGTTCACCTGGCTCGGCGTCCGCAAAAGTCTGACCACCGCCCAAGAGGCCCGGGCCGCCGAATCGTTCGGGGCCGAGGGGAAGTTTCTGAGTGCGGGTAAGAAGCTGCTCGATACACGGCACCCGGCGTTTCGGGCGGTGACGTCGGTCCGGGGCGCGATCCAGAACTACTGGCGGGCCGTCAGCCTGCCGTATCCGGAACCCGGACTGCGGCTGATCCGGCAGGATCGGATCGCGGCGTTCGACGATCAACTGCGCCTGTTCCGCGAGGAACTGACGGAGGCGGTCACCACACTGCAGGAGCAGTACGCCGAGTTGCAACAGGCGGCCCGGCAGCGGCTGGGGGAACTGTACAACGCCAGCGATTATCTAAGTTCCCTGACGGAGTTGTTTGCGGTCGAGTGGGATTTCCCGTCGGTCGCGCCTCCCGACTATCTGCGGCAGCTCAGCCCGGAACTGTATGAGCAGGAGCGGCAGCGGATCACGGCCCGGTTCGATGAGGCAGTCCGGCTGGCCGAGGAAGCCTTCACCAGTGAACTGGCCCGACTCGTGTCGCACCTGACCGACCGACTGGCCGGGACCGTCGACGGCCAGCCCAAGGTGTTCTGCGACACGACCGTGACCCATCTGCAGGAGTTCTTCGAGCGGTTTCACTCCCTCAGCATTCATTCGGATGCGGATCTCGATCGGTTGGTGGAACAGGCCCGTTCGATCCTGAGTGGCGTGGGAGCCGATCGTCTGCGGGATGCTCCCGCCCTGCGCCAGCATGTCGCCACGCAACTGTCGGTCGTGCAGTCGGCGATTGAGGGACTGCTCGTTAATCGGCCGCGCCGCGCGATCATTCGTCCCTCGCGTCGTGAGGCAACTGTTCATCGATCCGACTGGCGCTACGAAGTGTCTCTACGGCGAAGAGATCCCGCTTCGTGAACTCGGCGAACTGACGATTCGTCGCGCGAGTGATGTTGAGCCGGATGAAACCGGCCGCTGGTGGGCCGATCTCGCTCCTTCTCACGGCCCACGCCTTGGTTCCGTTGCCACTCGCAGCCATCCTCCAAGTCCGGGCCGCCGCCCTCAGCGAAGACAACCGCCTGGTCCGGCACCTCCAATCCCGCCCCGGCCACGCCTTCACCCGACGACCCAAACCCGCCAATCAACCACGAAAGAAAATCAAAAGCTGACATGCACCCACGAAATTCCACGCCGGAAACTGCCGCCGACCGAAGTGGACGACCGTTGCACAATTCGTCTCGTGACGTTGGCGAGTCAATTCGATTTGACGCCCGGGCGCTTTTCGAGCAACACCTTGTTTCCCGAGGGGTTGTACTCGATTTTTGACATGAATGACCGCATCAGCATGATTCCGCGACCGCAGGGGAGTTCCAGGTTTTCTTCCTCGGTGGGATCGGGGACGTCTTCCAGGCAGAAGCCGGAGCCTTGGTCTTCGATTTCGATTCGGAACACCTCATCGTCGATCAGGCAATTGACGCGGACAGTCTTGTCGGGATGGAATCCGTTGCCGTGCTTGATCGCATTCACAATCGCCTCGTCCAAGGCGAGACGGATGCCGAACGCGTCACGTGCCGAGAAGGACTCGAGGGTCTCGATCTTTCCGACAATGCGATCCAACAGCTCCTGACCGGCTTCGGTGGTGCTGGGAATCACAACTTCGAATTGATCGTGAACCGCCATGTGTGCGGGAAAGACCCATTACGGAGATGAAGCAGCCAGCCGACGTCACCCGAACGAGGTTCCACGAAACCCATCGGGTCGACACCGATCACATTCCTGCCAGGGCTTCTTCCTGAGTGGATTTGATGTCGAAGATCTTGTTCAGGCGGGTGATTTCGAAAACTTCGTAGATTTCGGGGCGAATGCAGCAGAGCCGAAGCTTTGCCTTCGCCGCCTTCACCTTCTTGTCCATTGTGATGAGCTTGCCGAGCGCTGCGCTGGACAGATACTCGACGATGCTGAAATCCAGAACGATCTTCTTTCGGCCGTCTTCATCCACGAGCGCAAACAACTGATTTCCAATATTTTGGATGTTCGTCTCGTCGAGGATCTTCTTGTCGACGAACTTGGCGACGGTGACGCCTCCAGTCTCTTCGATATCCAGCCGACGTTGTCCAGTTGACATATGTTCCTTCCCGTGCTGACTTGGCCCGATGGTGATGCCCCGGCTCAAAAATGCCGCCCACAGTCCAGATTCAGGAGACCAACAGAACTCAGGACCGTTCCTGAAGTCGACGAGTTCGACTCAGGCTGTGGCATCATGCTGTTGGTGAGAAACGATGTCAAGCGTTGGTTCTTACGCGGTTGATAGATTCGCTGGCCACAATCAGCGGCGCAATTTCCTCGGCAACAAACACGCGATGGACGCAGCCAAAGTGTTCACCGGGATTGAACTGCGACAGCATCCGCCAGTTCCAGCGGAATTGGATCAGGCGTCCGGACGCAATGGCCTCCCGCACCTGCGGGCCGCGAAAGCCGACGGCACCGGCGGCAACGCCGTGGCGGCCGTCAAACGTCCCCAGTAGCGTTGTGCCGAGCCTGAGAAAAAAGGCGTCGTACCACGAGTAGTAGTTCCAAACCGACGTTTGGACTCTGGTCAGCGCCGGACTGAGGTTGACCACGGGTGACAGCGCCGTGGCCAGCATCACGATTCCGGTCAATTGCCGTCCTTCCGGAAGTGCGCCCGCGACTAACAGGGCCATGCCACCACCTCCCGAATGCCCGACGATCCAGACCGGACGACCGGGATGACGGTCCTGGTAATCCATGATCCGGGCGGCCAGTTCCTTCGCGATGCGGTTGTTCCGCAGCCACCCGCGGAGATGAAACAGGAACAGCAGTTTGTTTCCCGTGGTCCAGTCGACGACTTCGGCCGCGCTCCTGATGCCGCCGTCGATCAGTCCGGCCAGCAATCCCACGTTGAGGAAGCTGCGTCCCTCGATCCCCGTGAAGACCAGCACCAGTCCCTGTTCCAAGCGTTCCGGTTCCATCCGGCGGATCAGTCGCCCCGAGCAGAACATGCCCAACGGAGCGATCAGAAACGTGAGCCAGCAGGCCACCCCGCGCCACAGCCGAGTCCCGAATGACACGCGTTTCCGGTCGCTTGGAACGCTGTGGGAGTCCGCGGTATGCAACGGTAAACGTAAGGATGAATGACTCATGGTGTGTTGTGACCGTGTTCGTGATCAAACTTGGCCGGCAGGTTCCGCACACCCTGTGACATGCTTCGATGCGGCAGGCGTTGGACTGGCTCGAAGCCGGGCCGTCAAGATCCTGAAGCTGGCGATTTCCGTTTGAGCGGCGGGTTGAGTTCCGGCTGCAACGGTGCCGGGAGGCCGTGTTCGTGGTCTTCGTCACCGGGGCCGGGGGGCGTCGGACCTTGCAGCAGCAACGGCACTCGCAGCTCGGGAAAGTCGGGGTCGTTCGTGTGGATTCGGAGCAGCACCTGGTTCTTGCCCGCCGGCAGCTCACCGGGAACGGTGACCTGAATCGTCTGCGACCACTCACCCGAGGGAGACATCGCCCGCTCGCCGATGACGGGAGATGCCAAATCGGAAGTGGCTTCGACGTCGAGGATCTCGAACCGTTTCTTGCGCCCGTCCTTCACGGTGAACGTCGCGACGGTGGGATCGCTTCCCGCAGGATGAAAGATCATCAGCGCGGGAGGGCTGACCGTCATCTGGCGTTGGGGAATGTCGAGCTTGAACGTCAGACGAACCTGCCGCGGCTCGGGATCGTGATAGACGACGTCGGCGAAGAGTTCTTTTTTTCCGGGCGATTCATTGGCGGGTTGGACGCGCAGGACGACCCGTCCCTCATCGCCCGGTTCAAACCGCTTTTGATCGAGGCGCGGCACCAGGCAACTGCAACTGGGCACGACTTCCTGGATTTCGACCGTCGATGTTCCGCGATTGGTGAACACGAACGTCGCACGCGCTTCGCCCGTGGGCTGAATGGCCCCCAGATCCACGGCGTATTGACGAAACGCCAGCGCCGGTCGCTGCGGGATCGAGATCGACATCGGTGTCGGTGCGGCACCGGAATGAACGATCACCGACCAGATCAACGGCGTCAGGGACAAAGCAAATGCCCCGAGTCTTGCTGACATCGCCATATTCAAACTCCTGTCATCCCTAGGCGGGTTTCGACCGACTTGATTCGGCGGGAACCGGAGGATCGATGTCCTCCGATCCGGTGTGAGTCACTGGCTGACGGCCCACTTGAGGTCTTCAATTTCCGCGTTGAGTCGCGTGACCTGGGACTTCTTGTCAGCGATGTCGTGTTCCGCCCGGCGCACGATTTCCCGAACGATGCCTTTGAGCCGCGCGGCCTCAACCTTCTGGCCGGCCTTTTCGAGGTCTTCGGTGACGGCCCGCAGGTCTTGAACGGTGCGACCGACCGACTGGGTGGCCGTGGCCGTCACGACGGGGTGTTCCGCCAACGCCTCTTTCAGCACCTTGGGAGACACCCGCTGTCGCGGAATGGCCTCTTGAGCCGTCAACAAACCGAAGCCGACTGCACTCAATCCCGTCACCAGCATCAATGCCGCAATCCACCCCTGTTTGGTCATCGCATCCCTCCTTGGAACTCGACCGAGCCGAAATCAACGCGGCTTGTATCAGCACCTTGTTTGCGAGGTCAACGTGAGTT